>JAYTDE010000980.1:0-1847 GCA_043736195.1 Burkholderiales bacterium
TGTCGGTCGAGGAAAACCTGCTGACCGGCGCCTATACGCGCAACGCCTCGAAAGCCGAGATCGAGCAGAGCCTGGAGAAGGTGTACGGCTATTTCCCGCGCCTGAAAACACGCCGCACCAGCCAGTCGGGCTACACCTCGGGCGGCGAGCAGCAGATGACAGCGATCGGCCGTGCGCTGATGGCGCATCCGACCATGATTCTGTTAGACGAGCCCTCCATGGGCTTGGCGCCGCAAATAGTCGAAGAAATCTTCGAGATCGTGAAGGACCTGAATTCCAGGGAAGGCGTGAGTTTTCTGCTGGCCGAGCAGAACACGACTGTAGCTCTCAGATATTCGAACTACGGGTACATCCTCGAGAACGGCCGCATTGTGATGAATGGCGAGGCTTCGTATCTGGCCAGCAACGAGGACGTCAAGGAGTTCTACCTGGGCGTTTCTTCCGGCGAGCGCAAGAGTTTTCGCGATACCAAGTTCTACAAGCGGCGCAAGCGCTGGCTTGCATAAGGTTCGATTGACGTGGCTCCATGATTGCGTGGGGCACTCCATTGCTGTGGCTGTCGAGAAATCTGCTGCCATTCCCGCGCAAGCGTGAATCCAGGGGCATCACCTCGGACGGCACGCGTTTTCTTGGCGCCGATCGGGCTTGCGGCGTGCTGCGTACGAAGGACTTCCCATGACTACACACTACGACTTGCTTGAAACCCGCATGCCCGCCGAGCGCGAAGCCGCGCTGCTGCGCGCGCTGCCGTTGCAGGTCGGCAACGCGATCGCCAACGCACCCGGGTTCGCGGCCATCCTGGCCGGTGTCGATGCTGCCAGTATCACCACCCGCGAGGCGCTGGCCCGCTTGCCGGTCACCCGCAAGTCGGACTTGAAGGCACTGCAGCGCAGCGCGCTGCCGTTCGGCGGGTTGACTGCGAAAAGACCCGGGCAAATGCGCAAAATCTTCATGTCGCCGGGCCCGATTTATGAACCCGAAGGGCGGCGCGACGACTACTGGCGTAGTGCTCGCGCCATGTTCGCGGCCGGCTTTCGGGAAGGCGACATCCTGTTCAACACTTTCTCGTATCACCTGACGCCGGCCGGCAGCATGATCGAGTCGGGTGCCATGAAGCTCGGCTGCGCAGTGATCCCGGCGGGGGTCGGCAATACCGAGCAGCAGATCGAAGCCATCCTCGACCTCGAACCCACCGCCTATGTCGGTACAGCCGGCTTCCTGCGCGTGCTGGTGGAGAAATTCATCGAGTTGGGCAAGCCCTTTCCGATCAAGCGCGCGGTCACCGGCGGCGACGCCCTGCCGCCGTCGCTGCGGCAATGGTTGAAAAGCAACGGGCTCGATTTGGTGCTGCAGTTCTACGGCACCGCCGACCTGGGCACGATCGCCTACGAATCGGAAGCGATGGAAGGCATGATTCTGGATGAGGAGCTGATTCTGGAAATCGTGCGCCCCGGCACCGGTGATCCAGTGTCTGAGGGCGAAGTGGGCGAGATTGTCGTCACTACCCTCAATCCGGATTACCCGCTGATTCGTTTCGGCACCGGCGACCTGTCCGCATTGCTGCCGGGCACAAGCCCGTGCGGACGCACCAACACGCGCATCAAGGGCTGGATGGGGCGGGCCGACCAGACCACCAAGGTGAAAGGCATGTTCGTGCAGCCGGGCCACGTGGCGGCGGTGCTCAACCGGCATCCGGAGATCGTGCGCGCGCGCCTTACGATCGAAGGCGAGATGGCCAACGACCGCATGACCCTGCGCTGCGAAACCGCGGCAGTGCCCGCGACAGGCTTTTCCGAACAGGTCGCCGCCAGCCTGCGCGACATCACCAAACTTCGCGGGGAGATCGA
>JAYTDE010000981.1:0-7423 GCA_043736195.1 Burkholderiales bacterium
AGGAAATCGAGCAGACCAAGCGCGACTTCCGGCGCCTGGAAACCTGCGGCCGCCCGGTGGTGGCCGCCGTCGCCGGCGCGGCCCTTGGGGGCGGCTGGGAACTGGCCCTGTCCGCCCATTGCCGCATCGCGTTGGACGAAGCGAGGATCACACTCGGCCTGCCCGAGGTAACGCTCGGCCTGCTGCCGGGCGCCTGCGGAGTGACCAAGCTGGTGCGCCTCTTGGGACTGGAAGCGGCGCTGCCGATCCTGATGGAAGGCAAGACCTTCAACCCGCGCCAGATGCATGAACTCGGCCTGGTGCAGGAATTGGCGCAATCGACGGACGACATGTTCGCCCGCGCTCGCGCCTGGATCCGTGCCAACCCGGGCGCGCAGCAGCCCTGGGACGTGAAAGGCTACCGGATTCCCGGTGGCGGCCCGGACAGCCCGAAGATCGCGCAAATGCTCTCGATCGCGCCGGCCATCACCATCGAGAAAACCCGCGGCCTGCTGCCGGCACCCGAGGCCATCATGGCCTGCGCGGTCGAAGGCGCACGCGTCGATTTCGATACCGCGACGCGCATCGAAAGCCGTTACCTGATCAAACTGGCGATCGGGCAAGTCGCCAAAAACCTGATCACCCTGTTTTTCAACCAGACCGCCATCCGCAGCGGCGCCTCGCGCCCGAAAGACGTGCCGAAATGGAAAGCCACCCGGGTCGGCATTCTGGGTGCCGGCATGATGGGCGCGGGCATCGCCTGGGCCAATGCCAGCCGCGGCATCGCCTGCGTGTTGAAGGATGTGTCGCAGGAAGCTGCCGACAAAGGCAAGAGCTATAGCGCCAAACTGCTCGACAAACAGATCCAGCGCGGCCGCTCCGACTCGACCCGCGCCGGACAGGTTCTCTCGCTGATCACCACCACCGCTTCCAACGACGACCTGGCAGGCTGCGACCTGATCATCGAGGCGGTGTTCGAAAAGCGCGACTTGAAAGCACAGGTCACCCGCGAAGCCGAACCGCGACTGGCGCCCGGCGGCTTTTTCGCCTCCAACACTTCCACCCTGCCGATCAGCGGCCTGGCACAGGCCGCGGCCAGGCCGGAGAAATTCATCGGCCTGCATTTCTTCTCACCAGTCGACAAGATGGCGCTGGTGGAAATCATCAAGGGTGAGAAGACCGATGCCGAAACCCTGGCGCGCGCCTATGACTACGTACAGCAAATCGGCAAGACGCCGATCGTGGTCAACGACAGCCGCGGCTTCTATACCAGCCGCACCTTCGGCACCTTCGTGCGCGAAGGCGCCTGCATGGTCGAAGAAGGCATTCCGGCGGCGGTGATCGAAAACGCGGCGCGTGCCGCCGGCATGCCGGTGGGCCCGTTGGCGGTGATCGACGAAACCTCGATGAGCCTGTCGGTGCATGTGATGAACCAGACCCGCGCTGACCTCGCCGCCGAAGGAAAGACCTATCTGCCGCAGCCCGGCGAAGCCTTGTTCGAACGCATGGTGAATGAATTCAAGCGCCCTGGGCGCGCCGCCGGTGGCGGCTTCTATGACTACCCCGCAGGCGCCAAGAAATCCCTGTGGCCCGGCTTGAAGCAATTCACCAGGGAAGGCGTCATCTGGGATCTGGAGGAGCTCAAGCAGCGCTTCCTCTACCGCCAGGCGATCGAAACCGCGCGTTGCCTGGAAGAAGGCGTGCTGATGACGGTGCATGACGCCAACATCGGCTCGATCTTCGGCATCGGTTTTCCGAGCTGGACCGGCGGTGCGCTGCAGTTCATCAACAGCGAAGGCTTAGCCGCTTTCGTCAGCCGCGCAGATGCGCTCACCGCGAAATTTGGTGAACGCTTCAAGGTGCCGCAATTGGTGCGTGACCGCGCCGCGCGCAACGAAGCGTTTTGAGGCGGCAACCCGCCTTGATGGCCAGCCGCCCGCTGTGACGCCAACGCCGGAACTGCATGCACTGGGCGACGTTTGCGCACGACTCGATCGTGCCGGCATCGCCTACATGTTGACCGGCTCTCTGGCGATGAGTTACTACGCCAGGCCACGCATGACCCGTGACATCGACCTGGTCATCGAGCTTGATGCATCTCAAGCGACTGCTTTCCAAGCCGTGTTTGGCGAGGATTATCACGTCGACGGCGATGCCATCTCGGCCGCACTTCGAGAAGCAAGGCCATGGAACATCATTCACCTGCCGTCATTGGTCAAGATCGACCTGATTCCGTGCAAGCCGACCGTGTACCGGCGCGCGGAATTCGACCGTCGCCGTCGCGTCAAACTGGCAGGTGTCGATCTATGGATTGTGAGCGTTGAAGATTTGATTCTCTCCAAGCTTGAGTGGTCGCGCGATTCGCACTCCGCGCAGCAGCGTGCCGACATCAAACTGTTGCTTGCGGCGCCACTCGATCGTATATACATGGACGATTGGGCTGCAAGGCTTGATTTGGATCGGCTCCTCAAGGAGGTCGGCGATGAATGACACCAGCCCCGAGATCGAGGCCTTCCTCAAGGCGCGCTATGCGGCGATGAGCGGCTCGGACCGCGCATTGATGGCGCTGCAGATGTTCGAGACCGCGCAGAAAATCGTTCTCTCATCGCTTGACCCGGCATTGACTGAACGGCAGCGTCGGCGCGAGTTGTGCCGGCGCTTTTATGGCGATGAACTGGCGCTCGCGGTGTTTCCTTGAACCGGCGTGCGCGGCGAGTGCGGAAGCGCCGGCCGACTGGCGCACTCCGATTCGGCTTGCACGCCTGTTGAGACCTGCATAGTTCGCAACAAAAACATGCCGTTGCCGAGGCTTCATGTTGCCGGGATCGATCGATATTCCGCCGTCGAGCGGTTAGCTGCAGCCCCTGTGATCTCTGTGTCCAGGTGCGCCACCGCGAGCATGATTTCGACAGACACAGCCAGGCTGCCGGCGCGACGCCTTGGACCGATGATCTGTCCCGCTTTGCTTGAGGCAAGGAACGCACAGTGAAGAAACCAATGGTCCGAAAGAAAATCGCGCCGGCACAAGCGGCGCGCGCGGCGCGCCCCGCTGACGCACCCTACATGCGTAGTCGCAGTGAGCGCCTCGACGCCGGACGTGCGTTGCGTCGCGACATGGTGCGCTCGGCGCACGCCAATCTGGCCACCGACACTCGCGACATGGTACGAGTGCTGGAGGTCTCCAATCGCGGGCGCATCGCCCACCTGGTGCCGATCCGCTACGGGCGCATGCTGCATTCACCCTTTGCCTTCATGCGCGGCGCCTCCGCGGTGATGGCGCATGACCTCGGCCAGAGCCCGCATACAGGGATCATCACTCAGCTGTGTGGTGACTGCCACCTCAACAACTTTGGCGGCTATGCCAGCCCGGAACGCGAACTGCTGTTTGGCATCAACGACTTCGACGAAACCTTGCCCGGCCCCTTCGAATGGGATGTGAAGCGCCTGGCCACAAGCTTCGTGATCGCCGCGCGCGACCAGAAGATTGCCGAGCGCCACTGCATCGAGGCTGCGCAGGCAGTGGCGCGCAGCTACCGCATGCACATGCTTGAGTATGCAAAGGTCGGCGTGCTCGAACTCTGGTATGCCAAGGTGGATGTCAACACTCTTGTGCAAATCTCGAAAAGCCCGAAAACCCGGCGCCGCCGCGAGCAGTTGCTGCGCGACGCCGGCCAATCCGCAGTCGCGCTCGACAAGCTGGCCGATAGCAGCTCCGGTGCAACACGCTTCATCGATCAGCCGCCTCTGATTTATCACCCGCAGGGGCGGGAGAACTTCCACGAGGAAATCCGCCGCTTCTGGAAACACTATGTCGAGAGCCTGCCGGAGGAACGGCGCAAATTGCTCGACCACTTCCGTCTGCTCGACGTGGCCGTCAAGGTGGTGGGCGTGGCCAGTGTAGGTACCCGCTGCGCTATCGCGCTCCTGATGGCTGACAACGGCCAGCCGCTGGTGCTGCAATTCAAGGAGGCGCGGCGCTCGGTGTACGAACCCTTCGCCGGCAGGAGCCAGTATCAAAATCACGGCCTGCGGGTAGTGGTGGGCCAGCGCCTGATGCAATCGCAAAGCGACATCTTCCTGGGCTTCTCGCATGTCGAATCGCTTAAAGCCGACTTCTACGTGCGCCAGTTGCGCGACATGAAAGTAGCGCTCGATTTCGAAGACATGTCGGCCGAGGAATTCATCGAATACGCGGAGGCCTGCGGCTGGGTGCTGGCGCGCGCCCACGCCCGTTCGGGCGATCCGGGATTGATTGCCGGCTATCTGGGCCAAAGCGACGTGTTCGATCGCGCCATCGGCAGCTTCGCGCACAAGTACGCGGATCGCAACGAGGCGGACTACGCGGCGCTGGTGGCGGCGGCGAAAAGCGGGCGGGTGAAGGCGGAAATCGTGTCCGCACCACGCCCGGCAGCCGGCACCAAGCCCAAGTAGCGGCGCGCGTGCGCTTTGCCATCGGCACCTGCCTCGCGCGCCGCAATCAACGCGGCAATCCAGCACTGCGCGGTGCGGCGGGTCACATCCGGGTAGCACGCCAGCAGTTCGCGCTGCGCGATTCCGCCCGGTGTTTGCCTGATTTCGTCCAGCATTCGGCCTTCGGTCGACATGGCGCAAATGGCGCGATTGGCGCGATTGGCGCAATTAGAAGGTTGGCGTGGCGCTATTTATGGCGCCATTGAGCTAATTGCGCCACTGCTCGAACCCGGCCGCAGGGCACACTTGTGCACGCTGCGCATTCGGGGTTTCGTGGCGTTTGGGCGCCACACCTGGCAGTGCGTCAAACCCGATACTGCGACATGTGGGATCAGAGCGCCTTCGCTGCCGCCTTTTTCCCGAGCGGCTTGCTCGCGGGACGCGCGCGCGATGCGGCGCGCGGCGCTCGCTTCGGTCGCGGCAGGATCGCGCGCTCGAGTTCCTTGAGCGCATCCGCCGCATAGACTGCCAACCGCTGCATGCTGGGCAGCGAGGAATGACATCCGGTGAAGCCGAAGTTCATCGCGCCAGCGTAGCTCTGGCAGGTGATGTTGAGCGCCTGGCCATGCGTTACGATCGAGGCAGGATAGGTGGCCAACAATTCGGCACCGCGAAAATACAGCGGTTTGTCCGGCCCAGGCACATTGGAAATGGTGATGTTGAACATCGGCCGCGTACGCCCGCCTATGCCTGTCAAAAGCGTGATGATGGTCGGCGCCATCAGCAGCATCGTGTACTGCAGCATGGCCTGCCTGGGCAGGCTTTGCACATGCTCCTTGGCATGGCGCACCGACTCGCCGATCGCCTGCAGGCGCGTCTTCGCGTCTTCGATGTCGGTGCCCAGCGTTGCAATGATGAAAGTGATCGCGTTGCCACTGCCTTCGTCATCCTTCGGCCGGACTGATACCGGAATGCCGGCGGTCAGGGATTGCTCGGGCAGGTGGTCGCTTTCCGCAAGGAAGCGCCGTAGCGCGCCGCTGCAGATCGCCAACACCACGTCGTTGAGCGTGCATTGCGCGGCTGTCGCCAGGGTTCGCATGCGCTCCATCTGGAACTGCTGCGTGGCAAAGCGGCGCTTCTCGCGCACCCGGCCATTGAGAATCGAGCGCGGCGAGGTAAAAGGCAGGATCATGCCCTCTTCCGGATTGCGCACCCGCCTGAGCATTTTGGCAAAGGCCGCGACCAGTTGCGGCACCGTCTGCGCCTGGCCACGCAGCGCTTCCAGCGCCGCCTCCGCCGCATTGGCCACCGTCGGCAGCAGGGTCTCGCGTGCCGCCCGCGCCGGGCTTGGCAGTCCCGACGCCCAGAACGGTGGCAGCTTGAGACTCTTGCCGAGATCGGTGGCCATGGCGCGCTGCAACAGCTTCATCCCGGAGACGCCGTCGATCAGCGAATGATGCATCTTGATGAACAGCGCGAAGCGCGCGCCCTCCATCCCTTCAATGATGGTGCACTCCCACGGTGGCCGGCTCAGGTCCAGCGGCGTACTTTGCAGACGTGCCACCAGCTCGCCCAGCTCGCGCTCGCCGCCCGGCCAGGGCAGCGCCGCATGACGGATGTGATGTTCAAGATCGATGGCGTCGTCCTCGATCCATACCGGCACCGGGTTCTTGTTGAAGGCGTATTTCAGGCGCCGGTTCCAGGGAGCGACGAACTCGCGATGACCGCGGAATTCCGTCATCAGGCGGCGCATGAAGTCCTGCGGCGCGCCTTTCGGCAGACGGAACTGCAGCAAGCCGCCGACGTGATTGGGGGTGGCACGCGACTCGGTGAACAACCAGGCGGCGTCGAGAGGGTTGAGGCGAACAGGGCTCATGGTGATGATCATCATGCCAGACAACGCACTTGTATGGCGCGGGGTGTCGCACAAATTTTCCCTGTGCGGCACCTTTCCTCGCATATCTCAAGGGAGTGCGAATCGGCAATTCGCGCCAGTGTCCATCCATCGGCAACACGCAGCAGCTTGGTGTCCCAAAAGTCCAGGAACTTAACGCTGATTTGAAACGCGCCGGATTCGTCGACAGGGGTGGCAATGGCAGTCATCGGAACTTTGTCCGTCCGCAGGTAACCAAGCCGGCCACGCTCTCCCGCGCACCTGGGCTACGATGCGCAGCGATACCGGATTCAGGCCGTCAACTCGCTGTCGAGGAGTCGAAGTCATGAAGGAAAGCGCGATGCACGCCAAAATTGTCGAGTGGTCGGAAGATGACAAATGCTTTGCAGGCAGCGCGCCGGGATTGATCTACGGCGGCTGTCATGGCACCGACGAGTTGACCGTATTCAACCAGTTGTGCCAGGTCGTCGAGGACGCTGTCGCAATCTACCGCCGTGACGGAAAAACGCGCCCGCCCTCGACCGCCGGGCGCGCTTTCGCGAACAAGATGCAAGCCATCGCCTGCGCAGCGCTCGAACCGCTATCCGGCGCTTAGCGACCCGCCACGAATTCGCCGATCTCGGCGTTGAGCCAAGCCGCCGCCAGCGGATCGGCTGCGGAAGCCGATTGATGGCCCCATTCCGACGGGATTTCGCGCAACACCGCACCCGCTATTCGCTCCGCCGCCCAGCGCGCCGCTTCCACCGGGTTGTAGAGATCCAGTGGCGGCGCCAGTACCAGGGTGGCCGCGCGAATCGCCGCCAGGGCGCGTGCCGTGTCGCCTGCGAAACGCGGTGTGCCGCCGACATCATGCGCGTCGTAGGCGTGCGACTGCCACACCCAATCGACCGGCGCGAAGCCCTGCGCCTGCCACCACGCGCTGCGCTCCTCGATCCACGTGCGCACCGCCGCTGGCGAGTCGAAGGCCGCATCAAGCTGGCGCGGCGTGCGCCCGGATAGCAGTTGCATCAACGGCACCCAGGCGGCCCAGCCGCCGGTTCCACCCGTGGCCCAGTCGGGATCGGCCATCAAGGCACGACGCGAAGCTTCGTTGATCGCCGCCGCCCACGGCGCAGTCTTGGCCATCGGCGTCATCGCAAC
>JAYTDE010000982.1:0-3316 GCA_043736195.1 Burkholderiales bacterium
CGGGACGACATCGCGCAGGTGGGAGCGGCGATGCGCGCGGCGGCCGAGCGCATCGGCTTTTTCTATGTGAGCAACCATGGCATCGACGCGGCCCTGATTGCCGAGGTCGAGGCGCTGGCGCGGCGTTTCTTTGCTCGTCCGCTTGACGACAAACTCGCGGTCAAGCCGATCGACCGGCACCGCGGCTTCCTGCAAATCGGTCAGGCCAGGATGTACGACAAGGCGAAAGTCGATCTCAAGGAAAGCTATATCTGGGGCGTGGATTTCGCCACCGACGACCCGTACTACCTGGCGGGAAACCGCATGATCGGCCCGAATCGCTGGCCGCAATACATGCCGGAAATGCGCCCGCTGCTCAATCGCTACCTGGCCGCTGCGCACGATTGCGCGCGCACCATGCTGCGGGCGCTGGCCCTGAGCCTGAACGCGCCCGAGGATACCTTCGTGCGCAGTTACGACAAGCCGATCTCGCGCGCCTCGCTGATTTACTACCCGCCGCAGGACCCGCAAGCCAGCGAGCAGCAGTTCGGCGTGGCGCCGCATACCGACTACGGCGTGCTCACCCTGTTGCACCAGGACCAGGTCGGCGGCCTGCAGGTGGCCACGCGCCGAGGCGAATGGGTCACCGCGCACCCGATTCCCGGCACCCTGGTGATCAATTCCGGCGACCTGCTGGGGCGCTGGACCAACGACCGCTTCAAGTCGAACCCGCATCGGGTGGTCAACAGCTCCGGGCGCGAGCGCCTGTCGATCGCGGTGTTCGCCGACCCCGATTTCGATACCGTGATCGAACCGGTGGTGCAGCCGGGTGAGGCGCCCAAGTATGGTCCGGTGGCTTGTGGCGACTATATTCTCGGGCGGCTGGATCGCGCCTTCGCCTATCGCAAGACGGAGTGAGACGCCTGCCTTGCAACAGACTGAGCGCGAGTGTCGCTGACGCTACGGGTCAGCCGGGCGCAATTTTTTCGGTGGCGTTCGTGCCTCGGGTTTTCGTAGAAGGTGCTTTTCGGGCAGGGCCGGATCGGTCCTTCGCACCACGGTGCGTGCAGCCAGCTCGGGCACGCAGCCCCGCAATTTCGTAGCCGCTGACAAGTGTGACCATTTCTCGTTGTCCGGGGTGAGCTGACTTCAGGCGCGCGCCTACTCAATTCCTCGGCAGGGCACAGCTGCGCATTCGGCGATGCACGAGCAGCACGTCGCCGAAGCCGAACCTTGTGGCGGTGGCTATTGGGTCACATGCGGTCGTAAGCCGCGTCCTCGTCGTTGTCCCACACCTGGGTGAAGCTGGCTTCGCTGGCCTTGGCCGCTGCGCGCGTGAGGCGCTGATTGTCCTCTCGCGCGCGCAGGAAATCGACGAAGTCTTCGGCCTCGGCCATTCGTTTACGGGCGCCTGACCCGCAGTTTGCGCTCGCTAAGCACCACAAAGCAGCCGCGCCAGGCGTCGAATTGTTCCGCAACCGCTGACACAGCCTGGACCAAGGCACCCGCCCCCGGCTCACGCAATCGCACCAACAAAACACCAGCGTGGGTCCCGGGCATGAAGCGGCGCGTATCGGAGAAATCGAGGTCCTGGGTCACCAAAAACCGATCTTCGGCTTGCGCCGCGGCCCATATGTCGTGATCCGGCCGCCCCGTCAAGCCTTCGTCAGCAACAGTGTCGGGATCGTGGCCGCCGCGTCGCAAAACCTCCAGTAGCTTGGCAGAAACGTTTTCATCGAGCTTTACCTTCATGGCAGCGCGGGCGCTGAAGGCAAGGGCAGATCTTCTTCGGTGGAGACGGCGGCGAACGCGATCACCGCCCGCACCGCATCGGGAGACAGGGTAGGAAAGTGCTCGATAATTTGTTGTGTATCCAGGCCCTCGGCCAGCGAGGCCAGAACGGTGCGCAGAGAGACTCGCGTGCCAGCCAATACAGCTTCCCCGCCGCAAATGGCAGGGTTGCGAACGATGTAAGAGCGATAGTCGATGGCCATGTCAATCTCCCGGCAAACCAAGCTTTTCTTTGAGTAGTCTAGCGAAGAATGCATGTACCTGAGCAAAAACAAAGGTTCCAAAACAAAGGTTCCAGGTTCAAATTGAAATTTCGAAGAACGCGAAAAGGGTACCAGGTTCAAATTGCTCGGCTGGTGATGCGTCTGCGGGCGTCGTAGGCAAAGAAGGTCACGCGACTTTCGGGGACGGTGAGCTGGGTCAGATTTTCTAATGCGTCGTACTGCATCAGGATGGTTCCGCCTTGGGGATTGGTCACCTCGGTCAGGAAATCGTTGACGTTGCGCGCACGAAAATCAATTCGACCCCACTCCTGTTTTTTCCCACGAAAAAAACCCGCCTCGGGCGGGCTTACATTGCCCGCGCGTGTTTCAGCGGGACCGCGCTTGTCAGCCCTTCGGCAAGAACGATGCTAGACGTGAGGTCAGTGCGGCCGGAATCGCTACTCACAAGACTATTTTTCGACTGCCGGCCCGCCGTTTGCTAAGTACTCTTGTCCCGACCACGAGTACCTTTGACCTATGTGATACCAGCCGCGGTCTTGAGGGTAGTGCTTGGTTATCAGGCGGATATCCCGATAGCCTTGGCTCGAAGTAGATTCAATCTTCAAGGACCCGAATACGCTCGCAACGGGAGTCCACGAGCGATCAGCATTTTCGGCCATCAGAACCGTTGTAGCGCCACCGGAACCTGCATAGCCTTCGTGCGTGACGACGAATTCTGAATTGCCATCGCCATTGAGGTCCGTGGGTTCCAAAATGAAGCCCTTCACGAAACAAAGGTTCCACACGAAACAAAGGTTCCAAACAAAGGTTCAAACAAAGGTTCCAGGCTCGAATTGAAATTTCCGCCGCCCCTGATTCTCCGCACCAGCGATTCCGGTTTCAGCGCAAGGCATGCTTCCTTGGTGAGAGTCTTGAAGCGCGACTGAACTTCTCAACCGATCACGTTGGCGATGACGTCACGTAGCATCTTGGCGTCGTCCGCCGTCAGCGAGCCCATCGTTCGGATGACCAGCCCTTGCGCTATGGTGGTGAACACGGGCTTGAGCACAGAAGCCTTGACGAGCCCGGCGCCTTGCCAATCGGCGACCATCGCCTCGCCGTAACCGAGCGGCATGCGCACCTGACTCGTGATCGCCATGATCACGATGTCGCGCCGGTTGGCGTTGTAGTCGTGGCTGGAGACGACGACGGCCGGGCGCTTCTTGGTGCCAGATTGATCGGTGAAGGGAAACGGCACCAGCACCACGTCGCCGAAACCGAACCTTGAGGTGGTGACCATCGGGTCACATGCGGTCGTAAGCCGCGTCCTCGTCGTTGTCCCA
>JAYTDE010000983.1:0-1555 GCA_043736195.1 Burkholderiales bacterium
CTTCGGCGTCAAGCTGACGCGCCTGACCCCGGCTGAGCGCGAACAGTTCGTCATCGCCACCCGTCGCGTATACGCGCGCTGGAAGGCGCAGATCGGCAAGGAGCTGGTGGATCTGGCGGAACAGTCAATCGCCAAACGGAAGATCGCTTAGGCGGCCACCAGCGGCTGCGCGAAGCAGTATCAAGCCGCCCGCTCGGGCGGCTTTTTTGCATGGAGTCTTGATGGCGAGACAAATTCTCGCAGCGCAGTCGGTCACCGAACTGGGCGACAACGCGCGCGGTGCGGTGCTGGTGGCGGGTTCGCACGGCGGCTTGATTGCCTGCTACCTGGGCGCCAGCGCCGGAGCCCATGCGCTGATTCTCAACGATGCCGGTGTCGGACTTGATGGCGCCGGTGTCGCCGGTCTGGCGCAGCTCGATGCTATCGGCATGGCCGCGGCGACCGTGTCGCATCTGAGCGCGCGGATCGGCGATGGGCGGGATAGCCTGGCGCGTGGCGTGATTTCGCATGTCAATCGCGCGGCAGCGGGCGCTGGTGTAGTCATCGGCATGCATGCCGGCGAGGCGGCGCGTTTGCTCTGTTGCGCACCGCCTGCGCATTCGGCGCCGCAGCCGTATGCGGAAGGGCGCTATAGGCTTGGCATGCGGGGTTCCGCGGAAGTCTGGGCGCTCGATTCGGTCGGCAAGCTGGTGCCCGAGGACGATGGCAGGATTCTGCTGATCGGCTCGCATGGCGGCCTGCATGGCGGGCGACCGAACTCGGCGCTCAATCTTCATGCATACCCGGTGGCTGCGCGCGCCGCCGCGTTCAACGATGGAGGTGGTGGCATTGATGATGCAGGCGTCACGCGTCTGCCTGAACTTGATGCGCGCGGGGTGGCGGCCGTGACTGTGAGCCATGCCACAGCCCGTATCGGCGATGGCCGTTCAATGAACGACGCGCTGATTTCCCATGTCAATGCCGTGGCCGCGACCAAGGGCGCGCGCGTGGGTGACAGTCTGGGCGCGTGGATCGCCAGCCTGTGATCGCCGCTCAGACGATGCCCGCTTGACGGCTTCACGCGGAGCCAGGACCGGTTGCGGCGTATTTTCGCAATCAAACGCGACAACGATTGACCGGATATCCTGCGCGCGACTACACTACGCGCTGCTTTAGGTGCCCGAAGCGGATTCTTCGCAGAGGGATAATCGGGAAGTCCGGTGCGCCCCTCGATCGCTCGATGTGCAATGCCGACACTGCCCCCGCAACGGTAAGCGAGTCATTTCGGTCCACTACGCCACTGTGCATCTTGCATGGGAAGGCGGGCCGAACCAGAACCCCTCGCGAGTCCGGAGACCGGCCTGATGCAATGTTTCCGTGTGCTGCGGCGGGCAGCAGGGTGTAGTCGAAGGTGCAGGCGCAGAGATACGCAGGCACAGAAATCGCAACGCTCCTGTTGACGTGCACACGGGTTGATCAACTCGTTGCGGACGCTTGCGCCGCGTGAGGGGGAATACATGCGTTACTCAAACTGGCTCGCCGCGATGGCGTTGCTGTCGTGCTCTTATGTTCATGC
>JAYTDE010000984.1:0-7212 GCA_043736195.1 Burkholderiales bacterium
AAGCTGCCCTACGATGCCTTGCGCGACCTGACGCCGGTCATCAACCTGACCGCGCAGGGTTTCGTGATCTCGGTGCATGAAAAGCAGCCGTTCAAGACCGTCACGGAATTGCTGGAGGCGGCGAAAAAGCCGGGCGGCGACATCTCCTACGCCTCGCCCGGCAGCGGCACCCTGATGCACCTGGTGGGCCAGGTGATGAATGCGGAGTACCAGACGCGTTTCGTGCACATCCCCTACAAGGGCAGCGGCCCGGCCATCCAGGATGCGATCGGCGGCCAGGTGCCGATGATCATCGACCCGATCACCACTTCGATCGGGCCGATCAGGCAGGGCCGGCTGCGGCCGTTGGCGGTGACCAACCCGACGCGCCTGCGCGCCTTGCCCGAGGTGCCGACCATGCGCGAACTCGGGTTTGCCCGAGCCGAGGCGGTGGCATTTTCCGGTTTCATGCTGCCCGCCGGCACGCCGGCCCCGATCGTCATCAGGCTCAACGCTGAATTCAACCGCGCGCTTGCCTTGGCCGAAGTGCGCGATCGCCTGGTCGAGCAGTTGGGTGGCACGCTGGCCGGCGGCAGCGCCGAGGAGTTCGGCGCGCTGCTCAAGGCCGAGACCGAGCGTTGGGTGCCGATCATCCGGCGGCTGGGCTTGAAGGCCGACTGAGCGGCTATGGCGTCGCAGATTGTTATCGCGAACCTGCGCCGCCATGCGTGTTGCGGACGCCATCGCTCGCGCGTGCGATTGGCTTGAGGATACTTGAATAACATCGCCGGCGATGTGATATTATTTTTCCATGCGCTTAGTTCTTGACACCGACGTTGTGGTGGCGGGCATGCGCAGCCCAACCGGTGCATCGGCCGCGTTGCTGTTGGCGGCGTTTGAGCGGCGTTTGACGCTGTGCGCCAACGTTGCATTGATGTTGGAGTATGAAGCCGTGTGCTCGCGAAGCGCGCACCGGATGGCAGCAGGGTTGACCCAGAAGGAGGTGCTTGTTTTTCTGGACGCCATTGCCGCGCTGGTAGAACCTGTGGAAACCCATTTTCTCTGGCGCCCGCAGCTGCGCGACCCGGGTGACGAGATGGTACTCGAGGCGGCGGTGAACGGGCAGGCGCAGGCGGTGGTCACGTTCAACATCCGTGATTTCGGACCTGCCGCTGGCCGCTTCGGAATCAAATTGTTAATGCCGCGTGAAGCGCTGGCCTTGCTGAAAGGATGAGTCATGAGTGATACCGCCACCTACCCGCTGCGTCTGCCACGCTCGATCAAGGCTGCCGTTGAAAAAATGGCAAAGAGCGAGGGCACCAGCATGAACCAGTTTGTCGCCACGGCTGTGGCGGAAAAGCTCGCCGTGCTCGGCACGGCCGCTTATTTTGCCGAGCGCAAGTCGCGCGCCGACCTGGCTGCGTTCAAGCGCATTCTCAAACGCAAGGGTGGCGTGGCGCCTCGCGAAGGTGATGAAAAGCCGTGATTCGACCGAGCGCCGGGTGCCGATCATCCGGCGTCCTGGCTTGAAGGCCCTGTGAGCGGTATGGCCATGAACCACGTCATCGCAGACCCGCGCAGCGGCACGCAGGCAAGCGTGCCGCTGCCCGCGGCGCGCCGCATTGATGTCGACGGCATCGGCACCCGTTACTACGAAGCCGGGTCCGGCGAGACCATCGTCTTCATCTACGGCGGCAGCTTCGGCACCAGCGACTCGGCCTCGAGCGCCCACACCTGGAACCTGAACCTGCTGCCGCTGGCTGGCCGCTTCCGCGTGATCGCCTTTGACAAGATCGGCCAGGGGCATACCGACAACCCAAAGCATGACGACTACACCATGGCCGCGGTGGTGCGCCATGGCGCCGGCTTTCTGCGCGCCATGCGCTTGCCGCCTGTGCATCTGGTCGGGCATTCGCGCGGCGGCTATGCGGCGGCCCGCCTCACGCTCGAACATCACGATCTGGTCAGGAGCCTGACCCTGGTCAACAGCGGCACCTTGAGCCCGGGCGTGGGCACCAACGAGGTGGTGCTGGCGCGCCCGCCTTTCCCGAAGGGCAGCGCCGAATGCGTGCGCTGGGTCTACCGCAACTACAGTTTCAATCCCGCGGCGGTCACCGATGACTGGGTGGCGGCGGTGCTGGAGGTGCTGGCCCTGCCCAAGTATCGCCAGAGCATCGAGCGCGTCGAAGGCGCGCGGCTGGGGGCGACGCTGTTTCTGCCGGCCCTGGCGCGCGAAAAGCGCGAGACCTTGCAATGGATCAACGAAGGGCGCTTGCAGCGCCCGGTGCAGGTGATCTGGGGCTCCGAGGACCGCACCGCGACGCTGTCGCGCGGACTTGAGCTGTTTCACATGCTCGCCCGGCACGAGCGCCGCGTGCAGTTCCATGCGTTTGCCCAGGCCGGGCATTTCCCGTTTCGCGAACATCCTGCGCGCTTCAATGCCCTGCTCGGGCAATTCGTCGCGGCCAGCGCGGCCTGATGCGATGCTGATGCGAAGGTCGATCCAGGTCAACGGGGCTGCCACAGCCGTGCTCGCCACTGCCGACTGCGTGGCGCCGCTGGTCTTGCTCAGCGGCGGCATGCCCGGGGTGACGCCCTATTGCAGCGGGCCGCACATCTGGGGGCGCAGCCTCGATGCACTCGCGCGCGAACGCGATGTGCTGGCGTTCGACCTCGGCAGCGCCGCCGGCGAGCCCGGCGCCGACCTCGGCATCGATGTGCTGCTTGGCCATGTGCGCGCGACCCTGGCAGCGCTCGGGATCACGCGTTGTCACGTGATTGCGCATGATCTTGCCGGCCTGATCGCGCTGCTGCTGGCAGCCGAGTCGCCGACGCTCATTCGCGGCGTGAGCGTGGTGTCTAGCGTCGCGGCCGCGCCGAGCGGTGATGGTATCGACAACCTCTGCTTCGCCCATCCGCCGCTGCCGCAGTGGAGTCGAGCAGCGCAACGCTGGGCGCTGGAGCAGGTGTCCTACTCGCACCAGCATATCGACGGCGCGCTTCTCGATGCCTGCGTGGCGGCAGCTGCCACGTCGAGCGTTGCGCGCGACGACTTTTTCATGCCCAGCCTTTATGCCGCGAAGGCAAGCCTCTATGAAATCTGCCGCGGCGCCGGTGTGCCGGTGCCGGTGCAGACCATCTGGGGGTCCCATGATCCGCTGGGCGGGCTCGAACAAGGCCTGGCCCTGTATCAGATCATCGCCGCGCGCCAGCCGGCGACGCAATTTCATGTGCTGAACCGGGCCGGCAGCCTGCCATTCCGCGAAGAGCCCGAAGCCTTCCTGCAGGTCGTGAGGGCGTTTGGCGAGGTGGTGTTTCCGGGCTGAGCGCGGGCCACACGCAGCTTCAGTCGCGACCCGATTTTTTCCCGGTGCGCAACACGCCGGGCCGTACCAGCCACCACGCACCCGCCACCAGCGTGCCAAAGGCCGTATAGACCAGCGCGAATACCCACAGCGGCGCCTGGTAGTACAACAGGCGCCCGAGCCAGTGGGCGACGAAGCTGCCGGCATAGGTGCGCTCGCCGGCGGCCATGCGCAAGGCCATTTCCAGGGTGGTCAGCGGGCAAACCATGCCGAGCCAGGCCTGCGCCGCAACCACGCCTATGGCCAGCAGGTGGCCCAAGCGAAACCAGGGGTTGCGCACCCAGTGCCAGCCGCGCACGCCGCCCAGCGCGATCAAGAGCAGGGAACCGACGACGAACAGCACCACCAGAAAATGCAGCAACAGCACCAAGTCGGCCAGCGCGATGAGCACCAGTGCGCGCTCCACGGGATCGGACTTGGCGTGCTTGAACTATGGCAGCCGGCGCGCGAGCATCCTGCTGAGCGTGGGCGGCGGCATTGGCTGTCCGTGTGCTTGAGTGCCGCGGCGGCAGCGGAGCCGGACTCTAAGGCGGCGGTTGGCCGTCGGCCGGCAGCGGTGCATCGCCTGCCACAGTTTCCGCACTCGCCACACCATCTTCATCGGCCTGCGGCTCCCCGCCCTCGGCGGCGGTTTTCTTCATTTTCTTCTCGTCCTTTTTCTGCTTCTTGGCGAGGTCTCTCTGACGCTTCGCAAACGCATAGTTCGGCTTGGCCATAGGGCGATTCTCTCGTTCATGTTTGGATGTAGGCCCCTAGGGTAAGGCATTTCCCGCCGCACCGCGCCGCGCGCCTGCGAAAAACCCTGCCAGCGGCAGTAAAGTTCATGCCAGCGCCAGCGCGAACTCGGACACCGTGGGGTCATCCGAGTAGGGGCTGGCCGCAAAGCCCAGGTGCGCCATCAGCCGGTGCATGTCGTGGTTGTTGGCAAGCACGGACCCGGTCATGCGCTGGTAGCCGGCGTCACCTGCGGCCTGGATCAAATGGCGCATCAACAGGCTGGCGATGCCGCGGCCGTGCCAAAGGTCTGCCACCACCACGGCGAATTCGCAGCTCAGGCCGTCGGACAGCGGCGAGTAACGGGCCACGCCGACCATCGCCGTGTCGATCAACGCCAATAGCGCCATTTCGCGCTCGTAGTCGATTTGCGTCATGCGTGCCAGGAGGCGCGGCGACATGGTGCGGGCGGCGTTGAAAAAGCGCATGTAGCGCGAATGGTCGGACAGCGCTTCCATGAACGCCAGTTCCATGCGCGCGTCCTCGGGGCGGATCGGGCGCAGTCGCACGCCGGTGCCGTCGCGCAGTGTCGCGTCGGCTTCAAGTGCGCTTGGGTAGGGATGGATCGCCAGGTGCGCATAGCGGCGGTGCGGCGCGTTCGGGTCGATCGCGCCACCCAGCCGCGCCGCATCGATCACCACCCGCGCATCGAGCGCGCTGGCGCCATTTTTATCCACCGACAGCGGGTTGATATCGAGTTCCTTGAGCCACGGGCAGGCACACGCCATGTCGGATACGCGCAACAGCACATCGATGATCGCGGTCCGGTCGGCTGCCGGAATCTGCCGATAGGGTCCGAGCAGCCGTGCAATGCGGGTGCGATCGATCAGGTCTTCCGCCAGACGCGCATTGAGCGGTGGCAGCCCGATCGCGTTGTCCTTGAGCAGCTCCACCGCCACTCCGCCGGCGCCGAAACTCAACACCTGGCCGAACACCGAATCGCGCGCCACGCCGATCATCAGTTCCCGTCCGAAACGCTTGTCCACCATCGGCTGCAGCGCCACGCCGTTGATCCGCGCCTGCGGCAGCGCGAGGTGCACCCGGGCCAGCAGCTTGGCGAATTCCCGCTTCAACTCGGCACGCCCGCGCACATTGAGAATCACGCCATTGACATCGCTCTTGTGCGCAATGTCGGGCGAGAGGATTTTCAGCGCCAGCGGATAGCCCAGGTGCCTGGCTGCCGCCAGTGCTTCATCGAGCGTCGCGGCGATCAGGGTTTGCGGCACCGGAATCCCGAAACAGGCCAGCAGTTCCTTTGATTCCGGCTCGGTCATCAGGCTGCGCCCGCCGGCGGCCACCCGAGCGGCCAGCGTATGGGCACGCTCAAGGTCATGCTTTGCGTTGTCAGTCAGCGGTGGCGGTGTTTCCAGCAGCAATTGCTGCGCGTGCCAGAATTCGGCCAGCGCGGAAAAGCCGATCACCCCGGATTCCGGCGACTGAAACGCCGGCATGCCGGCGGCCTCGACCACGGCGCGGCCCGATTGCACCGCAGCCTCGCCCAGCCAGGCGGTGAGTACCGGCTTGCTGGATTGACGCGCCAATGCGACGATGGCGCGCGCGGTGTCGTCGGCGGTGGAAACGATTTGCGGGCAAAACAAGGTCAGCACGCCGTCGACTTCGGGGTCGGCCAGGAGCGGGCCCAGAGCGGCGGCGAAGCGCTCGGCACTGGCGTCGCCGATGATGTCGACCGGATTGCCGTGCGACCAGTGCGGCGGCAGCGCGCCATCCAGCGCGGCTACGGTCGGCGCTCCAAGTCTGGCCAGTTCCACCTTGTAGTCGGCGGCGCAGTCGGCCGCCATCACGCCGGGGCCGCCGCCATTGGTCAGCACCGCCAGCCGGTTGCCGGTGGGCAGCCGGCCGGCACCCAGCAGGCGCGCGGCGGAGAACAGCTCCATATACGTGCTTGCGCGTACCACCCCGCAGCGGCGCAGGGCGGCCTCGAACACCGCATCGTTGCCGACCATGGCGCCGGTGTGGCTCATGGCGGCGCGCGATCCGCCGCTGTGGCGGCCGACCTTCTGCAGCACCACCGGTTTGGTGCGGGCCGCGGCGCGCAGGCCGCCAATGAAGGCGCGCGCATCGTGAATCCCCTCGATATACATGAGGATGCTGTGGGTGGCCTCGTCATGCAGCAGATAGTCGAGAATTTCGCCGAAGTCGAGGTCGGTGGCGGCACCCAGCGACACCACGCTGGAAAAGCCGATGCCGGCCGCCCAGGCCCAATCGGTCAGGGCGGCACACACCGCACCCGATTGCGCGACTAAGGCGATATGCCCGGCGGTGGCGCCGGTGCGGGCGAAGGTGGCGTTGAAACCGATGCCCGGGCGCATCAGGCCTAAGCAGTTGGGCCCGACCATGCGAATCCGCGCGGCATGCGCGATGGCCGCGATCTCGGCTTCGAGCGCACGGCCCGCGGCACCTGCCTCGCCGAAACCGGCCGACAGCACCAGCGCATGCCCGATGCCGGCGCGCGCCGCATCCTTGAGCACCTGCGGCACCGCTTGCGCCGGCGTCACCACCACCGCCAGGTCGACCGCTTCGGCCAGACGATAGAGCCGGTCGACACAGGGCACGCCGTCGACCGCGGCGTGCTTGGGGTTGACCGGATGGACCGGACCTTTGAATCCGCTGTTTCTGAGGTTGTGGAAAACCGCGGCGGCCAGCGATCCGGCGCGCGTGCCGGCGCCGACCACCGCCACGCTGCGCGGGGCGAACAGGGGTTCAAGGTAGTGATTGCGTGGCATTGGCTGGATCAGTGAGACGGGCAGGAAACCCTTCGAGCCGAAGGGGCGCGCGGCGGCGTGTAGCGCGCATGTTTGCCCAATCCCCGCATCATCGCTTGATCTGGGTCAAATCGCACACACGGCCCGTCGCTACGATGCATCAAGCGTATTGAGGAAGCGGCGGTGGGGGTTCGAGTCGGGCACGGGTCAGGTCATCGCTAACCGACCGCAATCGAACCAGCGCATCGTTTCCTCATCCCGCGCGGTTCCTCAAAGGTTTCCATGATGTCCGGTTTTGGCTGGTTTCGCAGCGGCGCACAAGCATTCGGGCACGCGCCTGCGCCGGTGGGCGAGAAACCCTTTTCGGGCAC
>JAYTDE010000985.1:0-4813 GCA_043736195.1 Burkholderiales bacterium
TCTTTCGGGCCCACGCCGGCCAAGTCGAGCATCGCCTTGACTACAGCGTCGGGTGTGGTGATGTAAGGCGCTTCCATCGCGCCGGCGGGGCGGCCTTCACTGTCAACCAGATTGGTTTGCGCTTGCGCGCTGCCGCTGGCGGCGAAGAGCCATGCGAGAGTGAGAGCCAGATGGCGAATGGAAGCGGTGAGGCGGCCGGTCATGGAAAGCTTTCGATTGTCGCCGGGGCAAAACACGCCCTATAGCGCTGCAAGGCGAAGCATACGACAAAAGAAAACGCGGCCCGAAAGCCGCGTTGACAAGATCACTGCACCGCCTTCATCGACCGTCCCCGATGGGTGACAGGCCGACGCATTCAGTCCGGCAGCACGGCGGCGCCGCGATCAGCGTCGCGCCGCGCCTTCAATCGCCAGCCCCAGAACTATGACGACCGCGCAGGCGGCAAGGATGCTTTGCAGAATCGAGATGAGTTCCATGGCTTGCTCCGAAAAGGTAATTGGTGAAAAGGAAGATATAGAGTTACGAATTTAAAATAAAGTACGTAGGAATAAACAGATTATTTGGATAAGTGGAATAATAAGAAATGGACAAACTTCACGCGATGCAGGTGTTTTCACGGGTCGGCGAGCTGGGCAGCTTCACGCGCGCGGCCGACAAGCTCGGTGTTTCGCCGGCCAGCGTCACCAGCGCGGTGCGCAACCTGGAGAGCCACCTGGGCGTGCGCCTCTTGACGCGAACCACACGCAAGGTGAGCCTGACCGACGACGGCCGTGCCTATCTGGAGCGATGCACCCGGCTATTGGCTGAAATCGACGAGACCGAGGCCGCCCTGACCAGAACCCGCACCGAACCGCAGGGGCGGCTGCGTGTCGAAATGCCGACCGGGCTGGGGCATTTGTACGTAACCCCGGCACTACCTGCCTTTTGCGCGCGCTACCCCAAGGTGAGCCTGGTGCTCACCATGGGCGACCGCTTTGCCGACCTGACCGAGGAAGATGTCGACATCATCCTGCGCGTGGGCATCCTGGCCGATTCGCCGATGGTCGCGCGCAAGCTCTACGAAGCGCGCTTCATCACCTGTGCCGCGCCTGCTTATCTTGCGCGGCACGGCATACCTGCCAACCCGCAGGAGTTGGCTGGCCACAATTGCCTGGGCTACTTTTCCGCCAGCCTGG
This sequence comes from Burkholderiales bacterium, assembly GCA_043736195.1. Lineage (GTDB taxonomy): Bacteria > Pseudomonadota > Gammaproteobacteria > Burkholderiales > JAEUOS01 > JAEUOS01. The sequence goes on from JAYTDE010000985.1 coordinate 1,176, forward strand.
GGCGTTCGGCGCGCTGGTCGTTCAGCCGCAACGGTGAAGAGACCATCCATGCGCCCGGCGGCAACCTGCATTTGAACAATCCGCAAGCGCTGATCGACCTTGCCGTCGATGGCGCGGGTATCGTCAGCATGCTGGAGACCGGTGTTGCACCAGCCATCCGCGACGGCAAGCTCACACCAATCCTGCTGGACTGGCAGACGCCGACGCTGCCGGTGTCGGTGCTGTACTGGCCGAGTCGCCACCTGTCGGCGCGGGTGCGCGTTTTTGTCGATTTTCTGGGTGACCTGTTCGCCCGGCAAGTGCCGCACCTGCGGCCGGTGCGCACCGCCTACGGGCGCGGCGGATAAGCCAGCGTTTCGCGGTGAAAGCCGAAAGCGCCGCGCGCGCGGTCGGCGAAGAAGTGCTTCAAGGTTTCGATCACGGTGCGAAACGAAAGATCGTCCCAGGGAATCTCGTTCTCGGCATAAAGCCGGGTTTCCAGGCTTTCGTCGCCGGAAGCAAAATCCAGGTCGGTCAGTTGGGCGATGAAGTACAGGTGCACCTGATGCACATAGGGCACGTCGATCAGTGCGAACGCCTGCAGGTCATGCACGCGGGCGCCGGCCTCTTCGATGGTCTCGCGCGCGGCACCCTCGGCGGTCGATTCGCCATTTTCCATAAAGCCGGCCGGCAGGGTCCAGAAGCCGTAACGTGGCTCGATCGCGCGGCGGCACAAGAGAACCTTGTCTTGCCAAACCGGGATGCAGCCGACTACCAGTTTCGGGTTTTCGTAGTGGATTGCGCCGCAGGAAGAGCAAATCGCGCGTTGGCGACTGTCGCCGGGTGGAGTGGCCGTGTTGATGGCGGCGCCACATTGGCTGCAGTGGGCCAATTGCATGCGGCGCGGCGCGAGTGAGCTTGTGATCGGCATGGACCGGTGACGTTTGGAGGGCGAAGGTGTTATCCGGCATCAAGCTGCCGTAGATGCGACAACCGGGCTGTCGTGCGGATTGGCGTGATTTCAAGGCGGCAATTGGATGGAAATCGCTTCCTCAACACACCTAAGTGGCAACTGTTGGACTCTACATCGGAAGCAAAACCTTGTCGGAAAATTTTACAGACGTCACTCGATTTTCTCCAAAATACACATGACCAGCTCATCAGTAGTACCTACACCTTTGATTTTGAACAAAAAGTTCGGCAGTATCCCGCAGGTGATCCTGTAGGGCAGGCTAAAGGTCGCCTCCTTTGCGGCCTTGATCAAAACAATGCTGATCGCCCCGACCACTTCGCCCGAAACCACGTCGATCAGCGGGCTGCCGCTGTTGCCCAAGTAGGCGGTCGCATCGAACTGGAAGAGATCGAAGCGGCCGGCCTTGATCTGGCACACCTGCTTGGGCTCAAGTTGGCGCGCGGTGGCGCCCGGCAACGCAATCGACGTGATGGCCAAGATGTTGCGGCGATGCGAGCACACTGGATGCGCATGCCGCCGCTGATGCTGGTGGGCGGAGTCTCAGCGCCACCTGAGCGTGAAGGCAGTCATGTGGCTTTTCGCCAAGGATGACGCCAAAGCCCCTGTTTAAGGATTGGCCCGCAGGATATCCAGCAAAAAATTCGACGGCACCGCGTAAGTGATGCCGGATGGCGCGGTCAGCGCCGATTCCTTGGTGCCTTTGATCAGCACCATGCTGATCACCCCGATGACTTCCCCGCTATCCACATCGAAAAGCGGGCTGCCGCTATTGCCCGGATAAGCCGTGGCGTCGAGCTGGAAGATATCGAAGCTGCCTACCTTCAACTGGCGCACCAACTGCGGATTGAGCTGCTGCGCGGTCGGGCTGGGCAAGGCGATCGGTGTGATCGAAGCCACGATGCCGCGATGGGTGACGGGTGCGAAGCCGAGCGCCCCGCCGATCGGAAAACCGCTGAAAGCCACGGCCATGCCTTCGCGCACCGAGTCAGCGGGACGGATCTTGAGCGCGGGCAGCTTTTGATCGGTCAGGCGCAGGATCGCCAGGTCGTGCGCCGGATCGCTTGCGACCAGCCGTGCCGCCAGCAGTTGCGTGCGCCCGCCAACGCGCGCCTGCACCACCAGCGCCGGGGCGCCGGCCGGGTTGGCGGGGTTGCCCTGGTCGGCGATCACATGCGCATTGGTGGCGATCAGGCTGCCGTCGCCGACGGCAAACCCGGTGCCGCGCAGGCTGAATTGCGGATTGTCGGTCTGGCGGTACAGCCCGACGGCCACGATCGAGGGCTTGACCCGCGCGATGGTCTCGACCAAGTCGGCGGCGGCATTGCCCATCGCTAGCGTTAGAAATACGGCCGCCATGGCCGCCAAACATCGCGTCGGCAGGGCTTTCATCGATGCCGCGGCATCACATCTGGCCGCTCACACGAATGCGCGGCAACTCAGGCGACGGGTCGGTGATGCGGGCATCGAAAGGGTGGTCGTGCTTTTTCACGATTTCCAGGATGCGCTTCACGTAGCCTTGGGTCTCTGTATAGGGGGGCACGCCCTTGTGGCGGTTGACCGCGCCTTCGCCGGCGTTGTAGGCCGCCGCTACCAGCGTCACCTTGCCCTTGAAATAGGCCAAGAGCCAGCGCAGGTAGGAAAGCCCGCCACGAATGTTCTGCTCCGGATCGAATGGCTTGGTCACATTGAAGCGCGCCGAGGTTTCGGGAATCAGCTGCATCAAGCCCTGGGCGTTCTTGGGGGATACCGCAGCCGGATTCAGGTTCGACTCGGTTCTGGCGATGGCTAAGGCAAGCTGCGGGTTGACGCCGTATTCCGGGGCCAGCCGCAAAAGGAGTTCGACCAGTTTCTTTTTCTCCGGTGAACTGGCGGCAAGATAGGCTGCGATCTGGTCGCTTTCCGGTTCAGCCCGCGCCACTTCCAGCGCAGGCGGGTCCTGCTTGACCACCATGCACGCCGGCATCTCGGTCGCTGGATTGCCCACATGACGCAGCATGCGCTGCGCGTGCGGGTGATCCTGGCTGGCGGCAAGGGCGAAAAAATAGGCTGCCTGCGCGTCGTCCCGCGCCATGCCGCGGCCATTGGCATGCATCCAGCCCAGGCTGAACTGCGCTTCGGCGTCGCCGGCGCGCGCGGCATCGCAATACAGTTGCGCGGCGCGCGCCTGATTGCGCGGCACGCCTTCGCCATGCTCGTACGCGCGCGCTTCCAGGCGCAACTGCGCGACAGGCGAGGTCACGTCCGACTCTGCCGGTGCGGCACGGGCAGCCGCCGTGCCGAGCAATATGGCGCAACTCAAAAATCGGACAAGGCCCAAATGCTTGGTCAATTTTCGGGATTCTATCGGTGGATGTTCAAGAGACTGGCGCAGTGTGGCGCCCGCGCAACAAGTCGTCGGATGCCAGGCAGGCGAACTTTTCGACTATAGCGGCAAGCCGAATCTTTATCCTTGAATCTTTGCAAACTCTGTCAGTGGTATCACGGCGTGAAAAGCAATCGTTCGACTCGCTGATGACGGCACGGGCGCGGCAAGCATGAGGGGGGTGCGGTGTGAAATAATGTGAGGGCGTCGGGAAAGTCGCCTTCGGGTGCGGTTTTTGCGATATTATTGGCCGTGCCTTAAAAAGATAAGCTGTTTCTAATTAAGCAGTTACGCATGAATATTCACGGCGTTTGCGAAAGGTTC
>JAYTDE010000986.1:0-1523 GCA_043736195.1 Burkholderiales bacterium
TCAGGTTGGGTGCTTTTTTTGCAATCGGCGGCGCCGTGCCTGAGGTCCGTGCCCCGCTAAGCGTAGTGGTTCTCTTGAGTTACCAGAAAGCTTGTGGCCTGATTGCGCGACCGGTTCGAAGCTGCTGTTCAGAGCGCCTGGCCATGGCCGGCGCTGTCTCGATGGCTTTTCAGCGCTTCCCTGCGAAAAGGCGGGTCAGGCTCAAGTAAATTTTCTGCATTGAAGAAACCGATTTCCGCGGGAAAATGGCTAATGCTCGCTTTACGTCTGTGTCAATCAAAATAAGCTAGAACACAGCCCTACTGTTTGCACTGAATCGAAATTCAATTCGAACCTGAATCTTTGATTTTTGATTAGGTGGTTGCCGTCGCTGTAGGCGAAGTACCACACTGACGGACACTGGCGTCTTGGCCGCCATGCCGATGAGCGATACTCCCGTCTGTCCGGCGATACACTTTGTAGCGGCTGCTTTACCCACAACCGCATCAAGCCGAGCCGACCAAGCCCGGCAGCCGCGGCACATTCGGCACGCTTCACCAGGAGTGATCACCATGGAGCACATGATCCAGTTGCACATCGAGAAGCTGCCCGAAGGCGTGTATCTGGCCACCAGCGACGAGCTTCAAGGGCTTATCGCGCAGGGTCGTACGATTCAGGAGACGATCGAGATCGCGCGGAATGTTGCCAAGACGCTGATCGAGGCGCAGACCGGCGCCGACGCGGCGCCGCTGCAGCCGGCACGCGAAGTCTTTGACTACCCGCTTATCGTTGCCACCTGATGGGTGCGCTGGCGGGCTTTCGCTAGCGGGACATCATCAGGCGCCTAAAGCAGCTCGGCCTGGAGTTCCACCGCCAAGCAGCCGGCTCGCATGAGATTTGGTTCAATCCCGCGTTGAACCGTTACACCACCATCCCGAACCACCCCGGCGACATGCCCGAGGGAACGCTGCGCGCCATTCTCAAGCAGGCCGGCGTAGATGCTGAATCCTTCTTGGCGAAGAAGTGAAGCTTGCGAAAGCGCGAGCGTCTTATCGATCAGCCTGGCGGTGCTGGACGCCAAGAGTTGTAGTTGAGCCGGTTGCAAATCGTATCGTAGGTGTTCGCAACGGTCTCGCGGGTGGCCACGTAGCGCCGGCATGATCTCTCATGCAACATCAAGAAAACACGGCCTGATGATGTCGGGGAGCTGAGTTGTTGCGCCTGATGGGATGGCGATACTTGAAGAGAAGCCCTGCGCGTCAGGTATCAACAGCCTGCGCCACCAGTTTTACCCCCAGCGCGGTGCAGACGCGACTAATCGTATCGAAGCGCGGCAGTGCGTCGGGGCGGAGCGCCCGGTACAGCGCCTCGCGAGTAATGCCCGAAGCCTTGGCAATCTCGCTCATGCCACGCGCACGGGCAATGCTGCCGAGCGCACCCGCCAACGCGGCAGGGTCGTTTTCTTCCAGAACAACCGTCAGGTATTCGGCCATTGCCTGCTCGCTGTCGAGATGCTCGGCGATGTCGAATTCGGGCAGGTCGGA
>JAYTDE010000987.1:0-2660 GCA_043736195.1 Burkholderiales bacterium
TGCGGATCTCCGCCGTCTTGACCGAGCCCGCTTCGAATGCGATCCCGTCATCGACCTCGATGACGCACAGGTCGCGGAATACAGCGGCCACGGAATCCATGTCATCGGGGCCGAATCCGAGCAAATCGGCATCGCGGGTTGGCCGCTGTGGAACGTCGTACCAGAGCTTGAAGAGCAGCGCGCCCTTGAGCAGAAAGTTTGGCGCGTGCTTCGATACCGACAAGCGATACAGCAACCGTTCCAGGCCGTAATGCGTGAGCGTGAGGTTGAAGTCCTGCTGCGCGGCGTCGGCGTGATTTTTCAGGCGGGCGCGGATCGAGGCCGCGCGGTTCTTGCTCATGACGCCGCGATGGATTCGAGGTAGGGGCGCATGACGTTGGCAACGCGATCGACAGCCGCGTAGCGCCACAGGTCGTCCATCGTCACCTTGCGCTTGGTCCAACCCTCGCGCAGGGCTTCCAGCGCGACATCCAGGCCGATCTTGTTGCGGAACTTGAAACAATCGGCGATGGTCTTGGCGGCGTTGAACACCGGGACTTCCACGCCGTCCACTCTTAGCCGGTCGATGCCTTCTGTGAGGGATGGTCCCGACATGCGAATCACGCGCAGTGCGGGCTTGTCGATCCGGGGTGAGAGCATTCGGTGAGGAATGGCGAGCCAGATCTCGTGCGGCGCCTGTGTGCCGATGTCATGCACGCGCAGCGCTGACACAAGGCAGATGACTCCGCGGGGCACCCGGATCGCGACCTCGGCGAGCGAGCGGTTTTCGCTGACTGCCTGGTTGGGTAGGCTATAGATGCCGCGCCCCACGCGTTCCAGTTTCCCGGCGGACACGAGCCGGGTCAGCGCAATGGTCGGCAGGCCTTCCCCGGCGAGGTCGCGCGCGCGCAGCAGCGGGTGCTTGCGTGCGAGCTGAAGGATGGCCTGTTCGCTGGTTTGCGGATCGGGCATGCATAGAAGTATGTTGCAATTTCAATGCAAATGTCAATAACTGCAACATTTTTGCAACAATTCGACTGGCGAGTCACTCCCACTCGATCGTAGCCGGCGGCTTCCCCGAAATGTCATACACCACCCGGTTGATCCCGCGCACCTCGTTGATGATGCGATTCGACACCCGTCCCAACAACTCATGCGGCAGATGCGCCCAATCCGCGGTCATGAAATCCTGCGTCTGCACCGCGCGCAGGGCCACCACGTATTCGTAGGTACGGCCGTCGCCCATCACGCCCACCGATTTCACCGGCAGGAACACCGCGAAAGCCTGCGAGGTGAGTTCATACCAGCTCTTGCCTGAGGCGTCTTTCGTCGCGCGCAGTTCATCGATGAAGATCGCATCCGCGCGGCGCAGCAGGTCGGCATATTCGGCCTTGACCTCGCCCAGGATGCGTACGCCAAGCCCCGGCCCGGGGAACGGGTGGCGATTCACCATCTCCGGCGGCAGTCCGAGCGCGATGCCGAGCTTGCGCACCTCGTCCTTGAACAACTCCCGCAGCGGTTCCAGCAGCTTCAGGTGCAGCGTATCGGGCAGGCCACCGACGTTATGGTGGCTCTTGATGGTGGTGGCCTTCTTGGTCTTGGCGCCGGCCGACTCGATCACGTCGGGGTAGATGGTGCCCTGCGCCAGCCACTTGGCGTTGGCGATCTTGGCTGATTCGCGCTGAAACACGTGAACGAACTCGCGGCCGATGATCTTGCGTTTGGCTTCCGGGTCGCTCACCCCCGCCAGTTCGCCCATGAACTCGCCGCTGGCGTCCACATGGATGATTTTCACCCCCATGTTGCGCGCAAAGGTCTGCATCACCTGCTCGCCTTCGTTCAGGCGCAACAGGCCATGGTCGACAAACACACAGGTGAGCTTGTCGCCGATCGCCTTGTGGATCAAGGCGGCGGCGACGCTCGAATCGACGCCGCCGGACAAGCCCAGGATGACTTCCTCGTCGCCCACCTGGGCGCGGATCTTCGCCACCGCTTCGCCCACGTAATCCGGCATGTTCCAGTCCGGCACCGCACCGCAAATGTCGACCACGAAGCGGCAGAGGATGTCGGCGCCGCGCGGCGTGTGGGTCACTTCGGGATGAAACTGCACACCGTAGAAGCGGCGCGCCTCATCGGCCATGCCGGCGATCGGGCAGCTTTCGGTCGAGGCCATCAGCTTGAAGCCCGCCGGCATCGCGGTGACCTTGTCGCCGTGGCTCATCCACACCCGCAGCATGCCGTGGTCCTCGGGCGAGGTGAAATCGGCAATGTCCTTGAGGAGGCTCGTGTGGCCACGCGCACGCACTTCCGCATAGCCGAATTCGCGCTTGGCGCCCGCCTCCACCCGGCCCCCCAACTGCTGCGCCATGGTCTGCATGCCGTAGCAGATGCCCAGCACCGGCACCCCGATCTCGAACACCGCGGCCGGCGCACGATCGGTGGCCTCCTCATACGCCGACATGTGGCTGCCGCCCAGGATGATGCCTTTGGCGCCAAAGTTGCGCACGAATTCATCCGACACATCACATGGGTGCACTTCCGAATAAACCCCTGCGTCGCGCACCCGGCGCGCGATGAGTTGTGTGACTTGCGAGCCGAAATCGAGAATCAGGATCTTGTTGTGCATGTGGCAACTGAAAAAAGCCAATAAAAAAGCACGACGGCGCCGTGCTTGGAAAGTG
>JAYTDE010000988.1:0-6292 GCA_043736195.1 Burkholderiales bacterium
GTGATCACCCCGTGCAGAATGCGGCCACCATAGCGCGAACCGCGCGCGAACGCGCCGTCCACATGCAGGGGGTTGAAGTCACCGATCAAGGCCGCACCGAGGCTCAAGTGCGCCTCGCTTATGTGCATCGACTCCGTAAACGACTGCCCGACCACGAGTTCACTGTAGCGCTTGCCTCGAATCGTCAATTGCCCAGCCTCCGGTTAATTTCACTCTCCACAATATAGCGTCAGCGTCGGCCAAAAGCTTCCAAATCAGACACCGCACGCTATCGTTCAAAATCGCGGCTTCCCGCCAGCTTGCAAGCCTGCGCTCCCTCAACTATCAAACTTGAATGTCCCGACCATGCCCGTGTACACCCTCGGCGATCGCCAGCCGGTTTTCCAAAGCGCCAATTACTTCATCGCTCCGACCGCCAGCGTGATCGGTCGTGTCACATTCGGTGACAACGTTTCCGTCTGGTTCGGCGCGGTGGTGCGCGCCGACAACGAGATTATCGAACTGGCCGACAACGTCAATGTCCAGGACGGCGCGGTGCTGCATGCAGACCCGGGGTTTCCATTGAGACTGGCGCGCGACGTCTCAGTCGGGCACCTGGCCATGCTGCACGGATCGTCCATCGGGGAAAACACCCTGGTTGGCATCAATGCGGTCATTCTCAATGGCTGCACCATCGGCAAGAACTGCATTATCGGCGCCAACGCCTTCCTGCCCGAGGGCAAGGTAATTCCGGACAACTCGATGGTGCTGGGTTCGCCAGGGAAAATAGTGCGCCAGATCAGCGATGAAGAAGCCGCCAACCTGCGCCGGATCGCTTCCGGCTACGTCGCAAGATCCGCGCGATACGTACTTGAGATGCAGGAAATAGCGCCCTGACAACCATGTGCCTCCTTGCAACGTGGTCGCCACGGCATCGATCGCCTTGATCCGCTACGTGGCCAGACTGGGGCCGTCTGGCCGTCGGCCGCGTTGAAGCGCTATTCGACCGATTTCCGGCCGCCTGGCCCGTCGGCCGCGTTGAAGCGTCGTTATTCGGCCGGTTTCCGGCCGAATAACCCGTAGCCGCGCATCATCATCACATGCTCATCACGCTGGTTGTAAACGTCCCAACGCGACAACACCAGCCCACGATCGGACTTGCTGGTGGGGCGTGCTTCTTCGATCGTGCGCATGACCACCAGCACGTCGCCCGGCCGCACCGGCTTGAGCCAGCGAATCTCTTCCATTCCCGGCGACCCCATGCTGGCGGCTTCGGAAAGATAGGCATCGCACATCACCCGCATGACAATCGAGCAGGTCTGCCAGCCGCTGGCGATCAGCCCGCCGTAAATCGACGCGCGCGCGCGCTCCGGATCGGTATGAAACGGTTGCGGATCGTACTGGCGGCCGAACTCCAGAATAGCTGCTTCGGTAACCGCGTGGCGACCAATCTCCACCGTCTCACCGACGTTGAAATCCTCGAAGAAGTATTTGATTGGCATCGGTTGCAAGCTCAGGCCGCGTCCGCTAGGTTGGCGAATGCCGCCAAATGATGGTCGGTATCCCCGAGCGTGGCCTCTATCATTGCCAGGCGCTTGAAGTAATGCCCGACCGGCAGTTCGTCGGTCATGCCCATGCCACCATGCAACTGAATGGCGGTCTGACCGACAAATTTTGCGGCACGCCCAACGCGCGCCTTGGCAGCGTGCACAGTGCGCGCGCGTTCCGCCGCATCGTCGCTGTCAACCTTCACCGCCGCAAGCAATGCCAGCGAACGCGCCTGCTCGGTTTCCATGAACATTTCAACCGCCTTGTGCTGCAACACCTGAAACCTGCCGATCGGAACGCCAAACTGTTGCCGCGCCTTCAAATACTCAAGAGTCGCCTCATTCAATGCCAGCATGCAACCTACCGCTTCCGCGCACAAGGCTGCGATGCCGATCTCGGCGGTGGCACGAATCACCGACCAGGCGTCGCCAGCACGCCCCAAAAGCGCGCCGGCCCCGAGTCTCGTGTCGTCAAACCGGATATCGGCCGCACGCATGCCGTCGATGGTTCGATAGTCGAAAATCGACACGCCTTGCGCACCGCGTTCCAGCATGAACAAGCTCAGGCCGTTCTGATCACGCGCCGTGCTACCGGTGCGCGCAGCAACGATCAGGCGATCCGCCTGTGCGCCGTGCAGAACCACCGCTTTCATGCCGTTGAGCACCCAGCCTTCGCCCGCTTGTGTCGCGCTTGCCTTCACGTTGAAGAGCTCATGCCGCGACTGCGTTTCAGTCAATGCCAGCGCCAGCTTCTGCGTGCCGTCCGCCACTCCTGGCAAAACGGCCGCCTGTTGCTGTGCGCTGCCCGCCAGGCGCAGGCACGCGGCACCGAGGATCGCGGTGGCGAAAAACGGTTCTACGACCAGGCCGCGGCCAAACTCTTCCATTACCACCAGCCGATCAACCCCGTTGCCGCCAAAACCGCCATGCACCTCGGGAACCGGCACGCCCAGCAGGCCCATTTCCGCAAATCCGCGCCAGGCCGCTTCGCTTATACCGGCACCGTGAATAATCGCTTTGCGCGCGGCGAACGAATATTCCTGCCCAAGGTAGCGCCTGATCGCGTCGCGCAGTTGTTCCTGCTCGGGGGTAAACGTGAAATCCATGCTCAATCCTGGTCGGTCTCAAGTCCTGGCCTAGAGGCCGAGAATCATCTGCGTCATGATGTTCTTCTGGATCTCGTTGGATCCACCGTAGATCGAGGTCTTGCGGTAGTTGAAGTAGTAGGCCGCTAACTGGTCGATGGGTTCACCAGCCTGCGGATCCTCGAATCGCTCAACGTGAAACGGCAGCGCGCGAGGACCGATGGCCTCGACCATCAACTCGGTCAGGCGTTGCTGGATCTCCGTGCCCTTGACTTTGAGAAGCGAAGCCTCAGGCCCCGGGCCCTTGCCATGCGATTCGGTCGATACCACCCGCAAAACAGTGATTTCAAGGGCCATGATCTCGATCTCGAGATCAGCCACCTTGCTGGCGAACCGGGTATCGCGCATCAGTGAGATACCGCCAGCCTGCTCGCCAGCCGCGACAGTCTTGAGAAACGCCAGCTCGCGTTTGGCACGACCTACCGCGGCAATGCTGGTGCGTTCATGCCCAAGCAGATACTTGGCGCAGGTCCAGCCACGATTCTCCTCGCCCACCAGGTTTTCGACCGGCACTCTTACGTCATCGAAAAACACTTCGTTGACTTCGTGGTCCTCATCCATCGTAATGATCGGCCGCACGGTGATGCCGGGCGACTTCATGTCGATCAAAAGGAACGAGATGCCTTCCTGCTTCTTGGCATCAGGATCGGTGCGCACCAGACAAAACATCCAGTCGGCGTGCTGCGCCAGGGTGGTCCAGGTCTTCTGACCATTGACAGTGTAGTGGTCGCCATGGCGCTCCGCGCGGGTCTTGAGCGACGCCAGGTCGGAACCCGATCCAGGCTCGGAATAGCCCTGGCACCACCAGTCGGTGCAATCGAGAATGCGCGGCAGGAAATTGCGCTGTTGCCCTTCGTTGCCAAAGCGCATCAACACCGGGGCCACCATCGCCACGCCAAACGGCATGATCTGCGGCGTAGCGGCGCGCGCGCATTCGTCGTCGAAGATGTGTCTCTGCGTAGCCGTCCAGCCAGCGCCACCCCACTCGATCGGCCAATTCGGCGCCGCCCAGCCGTGGCCAGCCATGATCTTGTGCCAGCGCACGTAATCAGCCTTGCTCATGCGCCGATGATTTTGCACCTTGGCCTGAAGATCGGCCGGTAGATTGGCTTCAAGCCAGGTCCGCACCTCGGCCCTGAATGCGTTGTCGGCAGTGCTGAAATTCAGATCCATGCTTGTCCTTCAATCACGCGGCGCGGCGGATCATAACTGACGCTGCGCTTCGAGCGGCGGCAGATCGGGCTGAACCGGCCTAATTCAGTTGTGATTTGTCGACCACCGGAAACGGCAACTGCGCGACAGCAATACCTTCTTCCGCCAGCGACTGTGCCTCTTCCTTCGAAGCGACGCCGCGAATCGCCCGAACCGGCGCCTCCTTGTAGTGGATGCGCCGCGCTTCTTCGGTGAAATTCTGGCCCACATCCTCGGTCGATTCGATCACGCGACGAATCAATTCGCGCAAATGGCGCTGTTCGGGATCAATCACTGCAACCCCCGTTGGCGGTGCCGAAGGCGGCGGCGCATCGGCGCTTGCCGAAAGATTCAGGCGTGGCGCCGACAACTGCTTGGTCACCTCGGCGGAACCGCACATCGGACACGCGAGCAGCCCGCGCTTGCGCTGCGACTCGAAATCGTCGGCAGAGGCGAACCAGCCCTCGAAGCGGTGCGGGGCGGCACACCCCAGATTGAATACGATCAAAACCGGACCCTCAAAATTCAGTTGTCGATGGCATGGTGCCTGGGACGGGAATCGAACCCGTACAGCCGTTGCCAGCCGAGGGATTTTAAGTCCCTTGTGTCTACCAATTTCACCACCCAGGCCGAACCGATGAATTGTAGCGTGGCAGCTTGCGCAACCGTTGCCGGTCGCCAGATTTTGCCGCCAGAAAATCAAACCGGGTAGCTGCCGCGCGAGAGTGCTAGTGCTCGGAAATAGATGAGTTCAAAAAATATCGCAAGGTTTCTTCTAAAACTTACACCTATTCATGCAAGTCCGAGTGCTTCCTCGACGTATGCGGATTTTTCATTCTTTATCAATTCTCTCCAAGAAAATACGCAGGAGTGCTGATTGATTGGCCCAACTCCAGATTGATTTGTCAGAGTTTCATAAATTTAAAACAACAGGTTAAATGATTTCCTTTCGATTTTACCAATGGCCAGAATACAGGTCGCAATTGGAGTCCGCAAAGCATTAAATCGATTTATCAGTGCAAATTATGTGTATTGATGTTTCTTGTGCAAAAGATCACATTTACTCTCAGGATCGTGAGCTTAGAATGCGTGCACTGCAAGGCCGACGGCGAACCAACATGAATCCGGAACTGCTTTTGAAACGCTTCAAAGCCCGCCGCGCCATCGCAGTGTGCGCACTGGTGCTTGTCTCAATCCCTGCGGCACAAGCTACCGTACTCGACAACGCAGGCGCCAGCGTTTCCCTTGCCGGCACAGCCAAGAACGGCAGCTTCCTGGACGTGTATTTTTTCAGTTTGAGTCAAACCTTGGGCCTGAGCGAATCACTCTCCTACAACAATCGGGTCGGCGTAGGCATGATCAACAATTTCAATGCCAGCCTGTTCACCGCGATTGGATTGACCCCGCTTTTGTCCGGAACGGACGGCGTGCCGGGGACCAATCTCACCAACAATCAGTTCTATGCACCAAGCCTGGCGGCAGGTGCATACCGGCTGGAAATCAGCGGTATCGGTTCGGGATTTTTGGGGGGCGGCTATACCGGCACCTTGACCGCGGTCCCTGCATTTGCGCCGCTGCTTGCCGTGCCGGAGCCGGAATCCTGGGCCATGATGTTCGCCGGTCTCGCCCTGATGTTGATTCGCGTGCGCCAGGTGGCCGCAAAGACTGCCGCAGACGCGATTTCATTGCGTGAAGGCCCGCATCATGCAGAGCGTTCCGGTTCATAGCCCCATCCCGCCTTCCGGGCACAGATCGCCCCTGGCGCGCATGATCGACGCCTGGCACCGATCTGTATTGGCTGCCCTTGCCGCGCTCTGCATCGCACCTTGTACCTGGGCGATCCCGACCACAAGCCTGGCGCCGGGCGGCCCGCAAGGCACTATCATCCTGAGTCGCCTTGCGACTTACGGCGGATTCACCGTCGACTACGACTTCACACTCACAACGGCGGCGTCGGCGATCTACAACACCGGGCGCTTCAATCTCGCCGATTCACCCATCGGACCAATCAGGATCGACCAGTTCAGTGCACAGCTTTTTCTTCTGATTGGCGACATTGTCAGCGGCGCTGCCCTGGCAAGCGGCGTCGACACTGATCCCCTGGGCTTTTTGTCGAGCAGCGATTTTTTCGCAGCCAGCCTCAACCCCGGCGACTACCGCTTGAGGCTCAGCGGATTCGACCAGAACTCGGGCTACGGTGGGGTGTTTCGCGTCACCCCGCCGGTGCCGGCGCAATTTTCCGCGCAGGTCCCGGAGCCGCAATCATGGGCCTTGCTGCTGATTGCGCTGGGATCGCTTTTGCTTGCGCAAAGGCCTGCGCAGGTGCACCGCCCGCGATTGCACGTTGCGGCTGGCAATTGAACCTTCCCGCGTGCCCGCCCGCTCCGCCAGAATAACTGCATGGGTCGAGCGCGCGGTCGGTGCCGAACC
>JAYTDE010000989.1:0-3100 GCA_043736195.1 Burkholderiales bacterium
CGCAACCCGGCCTGGAACCAGGTCGGCCGGGTGCATTTCAACCTGGCGGAAAACCGCAAGGATGCCGAGGCGCCGTTCGCCTTTCTCGCCACCTACGCCACCGGCCTGGCGGCGCATGGCCGCGCCCAGCACCTGCCGCTGTCACGCGCGCTGGAGGAATTCTCCGGCAGCCGCGATCGCGCGCGCCTGTTGTCCTTGTTGGCGCCGGTGCAGCGCGCGGCCGACACCTGCGACTGGCTCAAGGCGATGCTGGCCGATGGCGACATCTACCACCCGCTGCGCTGGAGCGGGGGCGACGCCTGGCGTTTTTTAGCCGCGGTGCCGGCATTGCAGGCAGCCGGCATCATCGTGCGCATGCCCGGCACCTGGGCGGGTGGACGACCGTCGCGCCCATCGATCGGCGCCAAAGTCGGCAGCGCGCCGCCCTCGCTGCTGGGGCAGGAAGCGCTGCTCGATTTCCGCATGGAATTGAGCCTCGACGGCGAAAACCTCGACGCGCAAGAAATCAGGAAGCTTTTGGCCGGCGCTAACGGCCTGCAACTCATCCGCGGGCGCTGGGTCGAGGTCGACACCAGCCGCTTGCAGCGCATGCTGGCGCGCTTCGAGGCGATCGGAAAGGCAGCAGCCGATGGCTTGCCGTTCGCCGAGGCCATGCGTCTGCTGGCCGGCGCGTCGCTCGAAGATGTGCCCGATGCGGCCGACGTTGATTGGACGCAAGTGTCAGCCGGCCCCTGGCTTAGCGCTACGCTCAAGGGCTTGCGCGAGCCTGCAGGCCTGGCGCGGGTGCACCCCGGGCCTGCGCTCAAGGCCAGCCTGCGCCCCTACCAGGAGGCCGGCCTGCGCTGGCTGTACCTCTTGCATCGCTTGGGTCTAGGGGCCTGCCTGGCCGACGACATGGGTCTGGGCAAGACCATCCAGGTGCTGGCCCTGCTATTGGTGTTGAAAGCGGAGCGCAAGCAGCGCAAGGCTGCGCCGTGCCTGCTGGTGGCACCGGCCTCGCTGCTCGCCAACTGGGCCGCCGAGGCCCTGCGCTTCGCACCAGGCCTGACATTGCTGGTGGCGCACCCGTCGGCACTGTCGGCGGCGGAAATGCGTGCGCTGGACGTGGCGCGGCTCTCCGCCTTCGACCTGGTGATCACAAGTTACGGCGCGCTGCTGCGCTCGGACGTGATTAACGAAATGCAATGGCAAGTCGCGGTGATCGACGAGGCGCAGGCGATCAAGAATCCCGCAGCCAAGCAGACGCGCCAGGTGAAGAAACTGAAGGCAGGCACGCGCATCGCACTGACCGGCACGCCAGTGGAAAACCGCCTCTCCGACCTGTGGTCGATCTTCGATTTCACCCATCCCGGCCTGCTCGGCTCGGGCAAGGTGTTCAGCGATTTTTCGAAGCGCTTAGCCGAGCGCGGCCAGTTCGGCCCCTTGCGCGCACTGGTGCGGCCCTACATCCTGCGCCGCCTCAAAAGCGACAAGGCAGTCATCAGCGACCTGCCCGACAAGACCGAGGTCACCGCCTGGTGCCACCTGAGCCCGACCCAGGCGGCGCTCTACCAGCAGGCGGTCGACAGCATGGCCGCCGAACTGGCAGATGCCGAAGGCATCGGCCGCCGCGGCCTGGTGCTTTCTTACCTGATGCGCTTCAAGCAGATCTGCAATCACCCCTCGCAATGGCTGGGCGACGCCGCATGGCGTCCGGCGGACAGCGGCAAGTTCACGCGCCTGGCCGAGCTGGCCGAAGTGGTGGCCGCGCGCCAGGAGAAACTGCTGGTGTTCACCCAGTTCCGCGAGACCACGCAACCGCTGGCGGCATTCCTGGGCACGGTGTTCGGCCGCGCCGGCTTAGTGCTCGATGGCAGCACCCCGGTCAAGGCCCGCCGCGAGCGGGTCCTGCAATTCCAGGACGACGAGTCGACGCCGTTTTTCGTGCTCTCGCTCAAGGCCGGCGGCGCCGGCTTGAACCTGACCGCCGCCTCGCATGTGATCCACTTCGATCGCTGGTGGAACCCGGCGGTGGAAAACCAGGCCACCGATCGCGCCTATCGCATCGGCCAGAAGAAGAACGTGCTGGTGCACAAGTTCACCTGCCGCGGCACCATTGAAGACCGCATCGAACGCCTGATCGAATCGAAACAAAAACTGGTCAAGGATGTGCTTGAATCGGAGCCTGCGGTGATGCTCACCGAAATGGGCGACCGCGAACTGCTCGACCTGGTAAAACTGGACATCCACAGTGCCACCGAAAATTGATCGAAGGAGTCAGGCCACATGAGCTTCTACGGATGGAAACCCTACGTACCGGTAGCCAAGCGGCGTGCGCAGGCCGAGAAAGCCGCGGCCAAAGCCGCCAAGGGCGGCGCCGCGCTGACGCCGGTGCGCGCCCAGGGCAACCAGCTCGCCAGCACCTTCTGGGGTCGCGCCTGGTGCGACAACCTGGAGCGCTACAGCGATTTTTCCAACCGCCTGCCGCGCGGCCGTACCTACCTGCGCAATGGTTCGGTGATCGACCTGAAAATCGAGGGCGGTGAGGTCAAGGCCAAAGTGTCAGGTTCAAGCCTGTACACCACCGTGGTCAAGGTCGCCGCCGTGCCGGCGGCCCATTGGCGCGAGTTAAGCCGCGAATGCGCGGGCTCGATCGATTCGGTGGTTGAGTTGCTGCGCGGCCAGCTTTCGCAAGCGGTGATGGCACGCATCTGCAAGCCGGGCACCGGTCTCTTCCCCGCGCCCAGGGAGATCAGCTTCGACTGCAGTTGCCCGGACTGGGCCTCGATGTGCAAGCACGTCGCCGCGGTGTTGTATGGGGTTGGCGTGCGCCTGGATGAAAAGCCCGAACTGCTGTTTCGCCTGCGCAATGTGGATGCCGCCGACCTGGTGGCCCAGGCCGGTGCAGGCCTGACCCCGCAAAAACGCCCCGCCGCCGGCCGCGTGCTCGACGATGCGCAACTGGCCGATGTGTTCGGCATCGATATTGCAGAGGTGCAGGCGGTCGCCGCAGCGCCAGGCAAGCGGGCCGTGGTGAAGGCGCCGAAGCCCGCCGTGGTGAAGGCGCCGAAGCCCGCCGTGGTGAAGGCGCCGAAGCCCGCCGTGGTGAAGGCGCCGAAGC
>JAYTDE010000990.1:0-1612 GCA_043736195.1 Burkholderiales bacterium
GCGGTATCGTGCTCCAGCAGGGTATACATGGCACCCAGCGGGTCGTATTCGCCGTGGCCGGCCTTGTCGATCTCGTCAACCACCAGCACCGGGTTGGCGTAGTGGCCGCCGACTAGAGTGTCGAACACCTTGCCGGGCTTGGCGTTCTTCCAGCCGGAGGAAGTGCCGCTGATGATCCAGCCGGCGGTCATCGCGCTCATGCCCAGAAAGCCGAAACCGGTGCCCAGCAATTGCGACAAACGCTTGGCGAAGTGGGTCTTGCCGATGCCGGGCGGGCCCAGCAGCAGGATCGGCGAGATTTCAAGCCGATCGGATGCGCTGGCGGCCAATGCCATCTGCTTGCGGATATCGTCGAGTACTTCGCGGAAGTTGGGCAACTCGATATACAAGGCGTCGAGCGCGCTGACCCCGGAAGGCTTGACGCTTAAGCGTTCGCCGCCGGTGGCGAGCATCTTTTCATAGGTTTCGCGCAAATTTTCGTGCGCGCCGCGCGACAGATCGGCCAGGGCTTCACGCACCACCGCGGTGTCGTAGACCTGCTTGAAACTGCCGATAGGCAGCGCCATCCGGCCAGTGTTGGACGTTTGAGCACGCGCGGAATCCGATGTTTGGAGTGCGATAGCCATGCCGAACCTTTCGACTGTCCTTGGGCGGCGGCGTGGCGCCGCGTGGTTTACCCGGGCATGTGTATGTTCTACGCGGGGTGGGTGATCGACCATCAAAGGAAAAGCGGGTTGATCTACTGGCAGTTCACGGTTGCGGGCAGAGTGCGAGGTCGGTGCGGTTCAACATGGCGTCAACCATCCCCGGAAAACGCGCGGCGAAGCGCGCAAATCAGGGTTGGCGGCATGCTTCTTGCGGATGCAGCATGGATGCCCCACAATCCGCGCCGAGCCTGGGTCGGTGTGCCGCGGTATACGCAGGGGTTGCTCGAAAGGAGTCTTCCATTTCACCCTCGGAAAGTCCATCCATCATTACTCTCGCTGAGCGGGGCAGGCGCGTCACGTATCGCAAGAACAATATCCTGATCAACGAAGGTGAGGTCAGCGATGGCGTATACGTGATCTTGTCCGGTAAGGTGAAGGTGTACGCCATGGACGCAGACGCTCGCGAGATCACCTATGCCGATCTGGGGCCCGGCGACTATTTCGGCGAAATGTCGCTCGACGGCGGGCCACGCGCAGCATCGATCATCACCCTGGAGCGCACCGAATGCGCAGTTTTGACCAGAGCGCAAGTGCGCGATTACATGGCCGAAAACCCCGCCTTCGCGTTCGAATTGCTGGTCACTGTTATCCGCCGGGCCCGTGAAGCCACGCTGCTTGCAAGGGGCCTGGCACTGGACGACGCTTATGTCCGGCTGAAGGCTTTTCTGGAACGCGAAGCCAAACCGCAACCGGACGGCACACGAATGGTGGAGGAGAAATTTACGCAGTTGGAAATCGCCGGCCGGATCGGGTGCGGGCGGGAAATGGTTAGCCGCATACTGAAATCGCTCGAAGAGGGCGGGTTCATCAGCTATCGGAAGCGGCTGATTGTGCTCAATAAGGCGCTGCCGCGAAGAATTCCGTGAGCGTGCTGATTTCGACCCAGTATCGACCCAGGGGGCCGC
>JAYTDE010000991.1:0-4288 GCA_043736195.1 Burkholderiales bacterium
TCGGTATCGGCGTTTCGATGCCGCGCCGCGTCAGCTCCCTTCCCGACGTTGCGACGTTCATTGAGCAGGGCGTCGCCGGATTCGACGTTTCGTCCTGGGTCGGCATCATGGCGCCGGCCAAAACGCCAAAGGCGGTGACCGACAAACTGGGCGCCACCATCGCCGCGGTGCTCAAGGAGGCGGACGTGCGCGAGCGCTTCGCCACCCTGGGGGTCGAGCCGATCGGCAATACCTCCGAGCAGTTCGGCGAGCAGATCAAGGTCGACCTCGCGCGCTGGCAAAAGGTGGTCGAGGCCGCCAAGATCAAACAGGACTAGCCACATGAGCAAGGCTTGCGATTTCCCGGATGGCGGTTATCGCTATGTGCCGGGCGTGTTCCAGTATTCGGCCGGGGTGGCGGCGCAACCCGGATTCGCGATCGAGCGGGCGCGCTTTGCGGAGGTGGTGCCGCTGGATCAGGGCTTCCTGCGCATCGAAGCCCACCTGAAAAGCATTGGCCGGCCGCTGAGCGCCTTTTGCGCCTGCGAATTACGCTCGCCGGCGCCGTTCACCGAACAGGGCTTTGTCGACTTCAACCGCATTTACGTCGGCACGCTGGAGCGCTGGAACGTGATGCGCAATGGTGTCAATCCGGTCGCGCGCAGCAATGTGTGCCCGGAAATCAAGCCACCGGCAGCGCCCGGTTTTTATGCGTTTTCATATACCGTGGCGGGACCCGGCGGCGGTTTTGTGGTCGCTGGCAGCGGCGAGGCCGCCGAGGGCCACAAGGACTATCGCAGCGTGACAGTGCGTCCCGGCGAAACCTCGCTTGAGGCCATGCTGGAAAAGGCGCGCTGGGTCTTGGGCGAGCAGGAGCGGCGCCTGGCGGCCCTGGGCTTCGCCTGGCGCGATGTCACCGACACCCAGGTTTACACGGTGTATGACATTCACCCGTTCATCGGTTCCGAACTGGTGCGGCGTGGCGCGGCGGCCGGCGGCATCACTTGGCAGTACTGCCGACCGCCGGTGGCCGGGCTCGACTACGAAATGGATTGCCGCGGTCTCAAGCGCGAAATCGTCATCTGACAACGAAACTACAACCGAGACAACAGCAGATGAAACAAGCAAAGTCAAAACCCGCCGCGCCGACCTTCACGGCGCTCACCTACACGGTCGCCGGCCGCATCGCCACCATCACGCTTAACCGCCCCGAGCGCCTGAACGCGATCAACGGTGCCATGCCGGGCGAGATTCGCGCCGCGGTCGAGGCGGCCAATGCGGATGATGCGGTGCATGTGATCGTGCTGCAGGGTGCGGGCAAGGCCTTCTGCGCCGGCTACGACTTGAAAGAATATGCCGAAGGCGACAAGACCAACGTCTATACCCAGGGGTTGCCGTGGGACCCGATGGTCGATTACAAATTCATGAAGAAGAACACCGAAGACTTCATGAGCCTGTGGCGTTCCTACAAGCCCACCATCGCCAAGGTGCATGGCTATGCGGCGGCTGGCGGCAGCGATATCGCCACCTGTTGCGACTTCATCGTGATGGAGGACAAAGCACGCATCGGCTACATGCCGGTACGGGTATGGGGCTGCCCGACGCCGGCCATGTGGGTGTACCGGCTGGGGGCGATGCGCGCCAAGCGCATGATGTTCACCGGCGACCTGATCGACGGCAAGACCGCGCTGGCATGGGGGCTGGCGACCGAGATCGCGCCGCTGGCCAAGCTCGATGCGGTGGTGGCGAAACTGGCTGCGCGCATGGCGGGCGTGCCTAAAAACCAACTGATGATGCACAAGCTGGTGATCAACCAGGCGATCGAACACATGGGTCTGGAACAGACGCAGATGTTCGCTACCGTGTTCGATGGCATCACCCGCCATTCACCCGAAGGCCTGTGGTTCAAGCGCTATGCCGAGGAATACGGTTTTCCGGCGGCGGTGGAATGGCGCGACAGCGGGCGCCCCCTGCCGGAGCCCGGGCCCGGCAACATGGGTGAGGCCTTCATGGCGCCACCGGCGCGCGGGGCGCGCTCGCAGTGGTCGCGCGATGTCACCGGCAAGCGCGCCCAAGCGGGCGACAAGTCGCAGCCGTTGGCCAAGACAAAGAAGCCGAAGAAGAAATAGACATGCAACACAGCGAGCAAGTGGCGCTGATCCGGCGCATCTTCGATCATATGCAGGCCGGGTCGACCGATCGTGGCGCCGTGGCCAAAAGCCCGGTGACCCGTTACCTGTCGCCGCAGCGCCTGGCGCGCGAGCAGCAGATGATCCGCGGCATGCCGGTGATGATCTGCGCGTCTTCCAGCGTGTCACAACCGGGTGAATGGTTCGCCCACGACCTGTCGGGCGTGCCGCTGGTGGTGGTGCGCGGGCAGGATGGCGTGCTGCGCGCATACATCAACGCCTGTCGCCATCGCGGTGCGCGGCTGGTCGAAGCCAGTTGTGGCAGCGGGCGCCGCAACTTCGTCTGCCCCTATCACTCGTGGACCTACGATCTCGATGGCGCGCTGCGTGGCCTGCCGCACCCGCAGGAGTTTCCCGACCTTGATCGCGCAGAGCACAGCCTGGTGGCCTTGCAGGTGAGCGAGGCCTGCGGCCTGGTCTGGGTGGTACCCAGCGCCGGGTCGGCCGTTGATATCCGCGCCTGGCTGGGCCCGATGGCGGACGACCTGCGATCCTTCGGCTACGACCGCTTCGTGGCCCACGATACGCGCCGCTTCGACTCGAAACACGACTGGAAGCTGGTGGCCGATGCGAACCTTGAGGCCTATCACTTCAAGTACCTGCACCGCGGCACCATCGCGCCCTTGTTCCAGGACAACCGCATGGTGGCCGATGCCTTCGGCGACCATTGGCGCATCACCCTGCCGAAAGAGTCGATTGGCTCGCTGCAGGCGCAGCCGCCGGAGCAGTGGAACCTGGCGCTACATTGCAACATCATCTACTACTTCTTTCCCAACCTGATGTTTCTTTTCATCGGCGATCACGCCACGGTTTTCAGCGTGTGGCCGCGTGGCGTGGGCGCTTCGACCATCGACGCGGTGACCCTGATCCCGCAAGCACCGGCGACAGAAAAGGCGCGCCAGTACTGGGACAAGAACGTCGGAATCTTCTGGGACGCGCTGATGGAGGACTTTGGTCTCATGGACTCGATGCAGTCCACCTTTGCCTCGGGCGCCAATAGCCACCTTACCTTCGGGCGTTCGGAGTTCTGCTCGGCCGCGTTCGAGGAGACTGTGGAGCGACACTTGCACGCACAAGCGGTACCCCGCGGCACCTGAGATCACCGCTGGCCGCGCAGTGTCGACTATTGCGCGGCGTGCGGTGCCGATGCGCCGCGGGCTGCGCGTGCGCTCAAAAGAAGGCGTCCTGCCCCGGCTTGTATGCGCCCTGTTGTTGCAGTGGATTGCGGTTGACCAGCGGCCGCGCGAACAGTGGGTGGGTCAGGCTGCGCACCTCGTGCTCAAGGGTGAACAGGTGCGCACCGCTTTCGGGATCGACGATTTTCTCGAAGCGATATTGCCACTGGTCGCTTTCCTCGCTGATCAGGCCACGTTGCCGCAGTTGTGCGTGGGGGCCGGCGAAATCGGCTACATACAGGGCGATGTGATGGCCGTCGTAAGCGGCAATTTCGGCATCGGTCTCGCGATAGATGATTTCCTGGTGCGCACCGGCGCACACATGCGCCGAGGCCAGTCCTGCGGCGCTTTCCAGCCGTGTCGGAGCGCGCATGATCTGTTCGTAAAACCTGGCGATGCCGGCGGCGCTGCCGCGCGGGACCGGCAGTTCGACATAAGGAATGCCCAGGCGCATCGGCCCGAAGCGCGGCTGCGGCGCGTGGCAGCGCACATGATTGCCCCAGGGGCAGGTGGCGTCGATCACCTCACCCCGGTCACTCCAGGCGAAGCGCGTGCCTTCGAGTTTGTTGCCGATGGCGGCCAAGCCCGCGCGCGCCACCGCAAGGTCTGGCATGACCACGCCGATGCTGCCGCGCAGCACCTGCGGCGGACGGGTCGGTGAATGGATTTGCTGGCGCCCGATGTTGACCCACATGTTGCCGTCCGACACATGCATGTAGGGGTCGCGCGTGAAGCCCAGGCCCTGCAGCCAGAACACCGAGGTCACGCGCTGGTCGGTCTGGGTTACGTTGACGTGCTCTAACAGGACGATATTGCCAATGCTCTCGGGGGCGCGATCAAAGCTTGATGGGGTCATGTTCAGGTGGCTCCAGAAGGGTTCTGCGCAGCGGACTGATGGTCGACACGTTCGGTTCGCGGCCTTGGGTTCAGGATGTCCTGCCAGTC
>JAYTDE010000992.1:0-2131 GCA_043736195.1 Burkholderiales bacterium
GGAATCCCGGCAATTCACGCCATGCTTGCGCATCCAAAGCCGGTGTACCGACCGGCATTCGCAGTCGTTTCAAACGCAGGCCCTAAACCGGCCCGATCAAATCCAGTGCAGCCTGCACCAGCGGGCTGCCGGCATCCCCCATGCTTTCAAGGATAGACAGGTGATGATGCCCCGGCATGGCGATATCGCGCTGCCAGCAATGCGGCCAGGCCTTGTGAATCGCCAGGTTCTGGCGCTTGAACTCGTCGCTCTCGCTGCCGCCAACCGCGGTCACGAGCGGCACGGCGCGCAGTGGCCGATAAGTCAACGGACTCAATTTGTACGCGGCCGCCGCATCGAGTCGCAAATCGCTGTTGAACGACACCCGTAGCAGCGGTGCGAGATCGTAGACGCCGCTGACTGCGAGCGCCCCCTTGACCAGATCGGCCGGCAGATCGCCCGCATACACCTTCCACTGCGCGGCGATCATCATCGCGGCGAGATGCGCACCGGCGGAGTGGCCACCCAAGTAAATGCGCTGCGGGTCGGCGCCATGACGCCGCGCATTGCGATACAGCCAGGCAAGCGCTGCGAGCATCTGCTGCACGATTTTTTCGATCGATACAGCCGGCGCCTGATCGTAGGTTGGCAGGGCAACGCTCACCCCGGCCTCGACCAGGGGCCGCGCCACGAACGAAAACTCCGACTTGTCACGCGAACGCCAGTAGCCGCCGTGGATAAAGCAGAAGAGCGGCGCGCCGGCTTGCGCGGCTGGAAAAATGTCGATGCGCTCGCGCGGCGATGTGCCGTAGGGCAGGTCGAGCACACAGCGCAGCTCTTCACGTGCCGCGCGTGACCGGCTCTCGGCCCGGATGTTGTACTGCGGCGCATCCGCGATCGACAGGCGGTTCACATACTGGCGATCCATGGCCGAAGGTGCGGGTGCCGCCACCGGTGCCAGGGTTGGCGCGGCGCCGCCTTGCATGTGACCGGAATTGGTCACACCGGCGCCTGCGCCGGGCCGGTGGGATTCGCCGCCAGATGCGCATCCTTGGCGGCGAACAGCCTGTCGTCGGCATAGCCCATGGTCTGCGGCATCGCGCGGCCATGCATCACCTGGAAGTACACCGGCTCCAGGCTGCGGTTTTCATAGCCGTGAATCACCCCCGGCGGGCAGGAGATCACCTCCCAGGGCCCCAGGCGCGTCCATTCCTGCTGGCCGTTTTCATCCTCGACGAAAACGTCGAGAAAGCCCTGCAGCACGAAAAACGCCTCTTCCGATTCATGCGTGTGGGCCGCGTTGCCCTGGCCCGGGTTGACAAACATGATGGTGAGGGTGAAGCCGCGCGCGGGTATCACGTCCGGATCATTGTGCTTGCCGGACGCCCCGCCGCCGATGAAACGGTGCTGGGCGCGCTTGAAACCCTCGATGCGCGCATCTTCGAAGGCGTACCAGTCGGGCTTGCGGTCGGAAAACCGGGCCACATACTTGCCCATGATTTCCTTCAGGGACATGTTTGCCACTTCGGGCGGGCGTGGATGACGGGCGGTGCTCATGGGAATCCTTCAGGTTGTCGAACAAGGGAAATGGTAGAGCATTTTGCCACCACGCAACACGCCCGCCGCCTCTCTCGCGTGTCCGGCGGCAGGTCCCCAGCGCCCGTTGCCGGGCGCGCACCGCGAGTTGGTGCTTTGATGTACAACATCGGTGTTGCGACCGGTTGTGGCAAAAACTTTTCGAGGTGCATGGATGATCAACGCGGCGATTGTCGGGCTGGGGCGCTGGGGCCAGCGTCTGGTCGACTCGGTGCAGGGCGACGGCGTCGCAGCGAGTACGCTGGTCCGCTTTCGCAAGGGGCACACGCGCACGCCGGCGAAGGCGCAAGCCTACGCCGCGCGGCGCGGCATTGATCTGGTGGATAGTCTCGATGCGCTGCTGGACGATCGCGAGATCGATGCGGTGGTGCTGGCCACCCCCCACAGCGGGCATGTCAGCCAGGTAATGCAGTGCGCGCAGGCCGGGCGCCCGGTGTTTGTCGAAAAGCCTCTCGCCCTCAATCTGAAAGATGCACTGCGCCTGCGTGCGGCCTGCGCGGCGGCCGGGGTGGTGCTGGCGGTCGGTCACAATCGTCGCTTCTTCCCAGCCATGCGC
>JAYTDE010000993.1:0-2201 GCA_043736195.1 Burkholderiales bacterium
CTGCTTGACAAGGGCACGCTCAGCCGCTACATCCTGGAACTGTCGGTGAGCGGATTGACCTCCAATCCGGCGATCTTCGAAGCGGCCATCCGCTTAGGCGGCGCCTACGACGCGGCGATTCGCGCCAAGACCATCGAAGGCAAGTCCGGTGCGGAGCTCTTTTTCGACCTGGCGCTTGCGGATATTGAGCGCGCCGCCGATTTGTTCGCGCCGATGCATCATGCCACTGGAGGCATCGACGGCTGGGTATCGCTGGAGGTATCGCCGCTTATGGCCGACGATGCCGCCGCCACCATCGCACAAGCCGCCGCCCTGCATGCGCGCGCGCGCAGGCGCAATCTCTTCATCAAGATTCCCGGCACCCAGGCCGGCCTGGTGGCGATCGAGGCCTTGATCGCCGCCGGCATTCCGGTCAATGTCACCCTGCTGTTCTCATGCGCTCAGTATCTGGCGGCGGCCGAAGCCTACATGCGCGGCATCGAGCGACGCTTGGCCGCCGGCCTCGACCCGGCGCTGGCTTCGGTGGCCTCCATCTTTGTCAGCCGCTGGGATGCGGCAGTGCCCCCCGAGGTGAGCGAAACATTTCGCAACCGGCTGGGCATCGCGGTGGCCATGCAGGTGTATGCGGCCTATCGTGAATTGCTGGCGGCGCCGCGCTGGCAGGGCCTGGCCGCGCACGGCGCGCGGCCGCAGCGCTTGTTGTGGGCCAGTACCGGCAGCAAGGATGCGGCCCTGTCCGACACCTATTATGTCGAGGCGCTGGTGGCCGCCGACACCATCAACACCATGCCCGAGAAGACCCTGTTGGCATTCGCCGCGCATGGCAAGGTGCCCGCGGCCCTCACGGGCGACGCCGGCACCGCGCTTGCCACGCTGGCGGAATTCGAACGCGAAGGGGTCGATCTCGAAGCGCTGGCGGCGCGGCTGCAGCGCGAAGGGGTGGCGGCATTCGCCAGGTCGTATGGCGAGCTTCTGTACCGCATCGCCGAAAAAAGCGCCGGTCCGCGGCCGACGGGCGCGCAATGAGCAGCGCAGGCGGGGGCATCCCCGCCATCAATGGCGGCGCCTCCTCCATCAAGTTCGCCCTGTTCGCAACCGGTGGCGGCTTGCGCATGACGCAATGCGGGCGCATCGGCAGCGCCCTGCCGGATTCGACCGGCTGCCGCGCCTGGCCGGCACGGCTGCCGCGGTGAAAGTGGAAATCAAAGCAAGGCTTGCACGCCATCGCAGCCATATCTGCGAACATGGCCGCGACATGCTGGAAATCCGCGACTGGCAATCGGGTCGAGCCGCATGAACGCGTCACCCGAGGCCGGCCGGCCGCCGGCGATCGCGCTGCCCGCGCACCACGATTCGCGCGCGACGATCTACTTCGCGCTGGTGGCCAATGCCGTGATCGCGCTGGCCAAGGGCTGCGCGGCATGGTTCACCGGCTCCACATCCATGCTGGCCGAAGCGGTGCACTCGCTGGCCGAAGCGGTGCACTCGCTGGCCGATTGCGGCAACCAGGGATTGTTGCTGCTGGGGCTTGCGCGCTCGGCCCGCCCGGCCGACAGCGAGTACCCGCTGGGATACGGGCGTGAAATCTACTTCTGGTCGTTCATCGTGGCCTTGATGCTTTTCAGCATGGGCGGCATGTTCTCGATCTACGAGGGGATGCACAAGCTGGCCGGCAATGCGCCGCTCAAGGACCCCTGGATCGCAATCGCGGTATTGGTGGTCAGCCTCTTCGCCGAATCGATCTCGCTTTCGAAATGCCTGATCCAGGTCAATGCGGCGCGCGCCGGGCAGTCCTTGTGGCGCTGGTTTCGGCAAACCCGGCAGAGCGAGTTGCTGGTGATCCTGGGCGAGGACATCGCCGCGACCCTGGGGCTGGGCCTGGCATTGCTCGCCGTCGCCGTCGCAATGGCGACCGGCGACCCGTTCTACGACGCCCTGGGCAGCATCGTCATCGGGGTGTTGCTGCTGATCGTGGCCGTCGGCGTCGGCGTTGAAACCAAGGCGCTGCTGGTGGGCCAGAGCGCCGAACCGGCCCTGCAGCGGGAAATCAGTCGCTTCCTGGGCGCACGCGCGGAAGTTGCCGAGGTCCTGAACCTGATCACCCTGCAGCATGGCGCCTATGTGGTCGTCGCCGTCAAGGCGCACATGGCCGAGCGGGATTCGGTGCCGCGCATGATCGCCGCGATCAACGATTGCGAGCG
>JAYTDE010000994.1:0-1728 GCA_043736195.1 Burkholderiales bacterium
GTCGGCGCCATTCTGGCGCGTGCCGCAGTGAGCGAGATCATGCCGCTGTTCCGCCGCCTGAGACCTACGCAGATCAGGCAAAAGACCTCGGCCTTCGATGTGGTCACCCAGGCCGATGAAGCCGCCGAGGCGCTGATCACGCGCGAACTGCTGGCGGCGTTTCCGAGCGCGATCGTGATCGGCGAGGAAGCCGCGCATTCCAATCCGGCCTTGCTGGAGGCGATTGCCACGGCCGAGCTGGCGTTCATCGTCGACCCGATCGATGGCACCAAGAATTTCGCCTCCGGCCTACCCTTGTTCGGCGTGATGGCGGCGCTGACTTCGCGCGGCCAGGTGCTGGCAGGGGTGATCCACGACCCGCTGCGCGGCGATTTCGCCTATGCCCTGCGCGATCAGGGGGCGTGGCTGGAACATGCGGACGGCGAACGGGTCGTCATGCGCGTGGCAGCGCCGGTGCCGGTAGCGCAGATGGAAGGCATTGTCGGCACCACCTTCCTGCCGGAGCCCTTGCGCACGCAAGTCAATTCACGCCTGTCGCGCCTGGCCCATACCACCTGGCTGCGCTGTTCGGCGCATGAATACCGCATCATCGCCGCCGGCCATTGCCACATACTCTTCTACAACAAGCTGATGCCCTGGGACCATGCGGCCGGCTGGCTTTTGCATCGCGAGGCGGGCGGCTACTGCGCGCATTTCGACGGGTCGCCTTATCTGCCTACGCACCTCAGTGGCGGGCTGATCTATGCGCCGGATGAGACCAGCTGGCATGCCGTGCGCGCGGCGTTGCTCGACTAAGCAATCTGCGCACTGTTCTTGCTCAATGAAGTAGCATAAGTGCTGGATTCCCGCCTCTGCTTGCCTTTACCTATGGAGATCGTCATGCGCCAATGGATCGTCGTTGTTTCCGCTTTGCTGCTCAGTACCGGAACCGCCGCCCAGGAGAAGGTGCGGTTCCAGACCGACTGGATCGCCTCGGGCGAGCATGCGGCCTACTACGGTGCCTGGGTCAAGGGCATCTGGGCGCAGGAAGGCCTGGATATCACCATCACGCGCGGCTACGGCAGCGGCGACACTGTCACAAAGGTGGGGGCGGGCGCGGCGGACTTCGGCGTGGCCGATGTGGGCGCGGTGCTTACCGCACGGGCGCGCGCCAACCTGCCGGTCAAGACCATCGCCAGCATCTACACCTACTCGCCGCACTCCCTGTTCGTGCTCAAGAGTTCCGGCATCACCAGTTTCCGTGGGCTGGAAGGCAAGAAAATCGGCATCACCCCGGGCAACAGCCACAAGGTCTATTTCCCCACGGTCGCGGCCAAGTCCGGTACCGACGCCAACAAGATCGTGTGGGTCAACATGGACGGTGGCGCCATGGGGCCGCAGTTGTTCGCCAAGAACATCGACGCGGCGCCGTTCTATTCGATCCATCACTACTATCAGAACAAGGCGGCGAAAAAGGCTGGTGAAGAAATCATCGTGCTGCCGTTTGTGAAGACCGGCTTCGCGATTTACGCGGCCTCACTGATCACCTCCGACAAGATGATCGCGGAAAAGCCCGAGACGGTGAAGAAGTTCCTGCGTGCGGCCCGGAAGTCCTTCGAATGGGCGCGCGACAATCAGGTCGACGCCTGCAAGATGCATGTGCAGCGGATTCCGGAGGTCGATCTCGATGATTGCCTGAATAGCCTCAAGGCCACGCTCGCGTTCGTGTTCAACGATTACGAAAAGAAG
>JAYTDE010000995.1:0-3463 GCA_043736195.1 Burkholderiales bacterium
AGCGAAGGTCGTATTTTGCTGGCGCGTGCAGCCGCTGCCAATCGAAGTCGGTGTTACGTGTCGGTCATCTCGGTTTTTGAAGCCCGCGCGGCGTTGCGCCGCAGACTTGTCGCGCTGCCAAATCTGAAAGCGCTCGCCGACGTACTTGTTCTATTTCGCCCGCTGCCGTTGCCCACGAATGCCGCACCATTCGCTGCGCAGGCGGTTGATGCACTCGAGAAATCCGGATTTGCTCGTGACGACGTTGTTCTGGACAGCCTGATCGCGGGCCACGCCATGGCTCGCGGTTATACGCTGGTGACTGACAACGAGCGCCACTTCAAACCCGTCCCCGGCCTTGTTTGGGTCAATTGGCGAAAGTCGTCATAGCATTCCCGCCGCATCAGCCCGAACCGCTTTGGCCGCACCCGGTATTCGCCCCACCCGCTCAAACCATCCGCTTCGCCACTTCCTCCAGCATCACCTCGGTGGCCCCGCCACCGATCGATTGAATCCGCGCATCGCGCGTCATGCGCTCGATCGCCGCTTCACGGATATAGCCGAAGCCGCCATGAAACTGCAGGCAGTCGTACATCACCTCATTGACCAGCTCGCCGCACAGGGCCTTGATCATCGATACCTCCTTGGGTACGCTCGGCCCTTGCGCGTCGCGCCAGGCGGTGTTGTAGACCAAGGCCTGCGCGGCCTCGACGCGGCTTGCCAGCATGGCCAGGCGATGGCGGATCGCCTGCTTTTCCCACAGCGGGGCGCCGAAGGCGCGGCGCTGGGTCAGCCAGTCGAGGGTGATCTCCAGTGCCTTGGAGGCTTCGCCCATGGCCTGGGCGCCCAGCACGATGCGCTCGTTTTGCAGGTTTTTCATCAGCGCATAAAAGCCCTTGTTCTCCTCCCCCAGCAGGTTGGCGGCGGGAATGCGGCAGTTGTCGAACACCAGTTCGGCGGTGTCGCTGCACAGCCAGCCGTGCTTTTTGAGCGGGCGCGCCACGGCGAAGCCTGGCGTGCCTTTTTCGACGATGAACATCGACATCTGGTGATTGCGGGTGGCCGCCTCACCGGTCTTGGCGGCCACGAAGAAAATGTCGCCGTGCACACCGTTGGTGATGTACATCTTGGCGCCGTTCAACACCCAGGCATGCCCGCCGCGCTGGTCTTCCAGTCCCGGTCTGAAATCCTGGATCGCACAGCCAGAGCGTCCACCGGCCGTCGGCCGCTTGTACAATCAAGACCTCTCGACTGAAGGATGTCTGGACCATGGAAACCCTGACCGGTCGCGCCCGCGCTGCCAAGAAGCACGTTACACCCGCCGCCAAACTTCGCTCGGCCCGCCGCAAGCCGGCTGAAAAAACCGACGAACAAAAGCTCGCACAGTTCAGCCCGGACATACAGCACATGGTCCGGACCTTGCGCGTCGCATTCGGCGATAAATGACATCGTTTCTTCTCGACACCAATACGCTGTCTGACATCGCCAATGATGCGCCAGGCTGGGAGCGTATCGTCGGGAAGATCGCACTCTACGGAATACACCGCTGCGCCATCAGCGCCATCACATGGCACGAACTCAGGTTCGGCCGAATCGATGGCGAAGGCAAGGTGAGCAAGGAAAAGCTCGCCGCGATGGATGCCGCCTACGGCCTCTATGAAATCCTGCCTTTCGACGCCGATGCCGCGGCGGAAGCCGTCACCGTTCGCGTTACCCTGCGCAAGATCGGAAAGCCGATCGGCCTGCCCGATATCCTGATCGCCGGCCACGCACTGGCTGCCGAGCGCGTGATGATCACCGCCAACGTCCGGGAATTCGGCCGCGTCCCCGGCCTGACTGTGCGCAACTGGCGGACCTGAGTACCCGCCTGGATAGCCGCTTGCGCTGCCAGTTGGCCGCGACCGGCCCCACCCGCTCAAACCATGCGCTTCGCCACTTCCTCCAGCATCACCTCGGTCGCCCCGCCGCCGATCGACTGGATTCGCGCATCGCGCGTCATGCGCTCGATCGCCGCCTCGCGGATATAGCCAAAACCGCCGTGGAATTGCAGGCAGTCGTACATCACCTCATTGACCAGTTCGCCGCACAGGGCCTTGATCATCGAGACCTCGCGGGTCACGCTTTGGCCCTGCGCGTCGCGCCAGGCGGTGTTGTAGACCATGGCCTGCGCCGCCGCGACGCGCGCGGCCAGCATGGCCAGGCGATGGCGGATCGCCTGTTTTTCCCATAGTGGCGCGCCGAAGGCGCGGCGCTGGGTTACCCAATCAAGCGTGATCTCCAGCGCCTTCGAGGCTTCGCCCATGGCCTGGGCGCCCAGCACGATGCGCTCGTTTTGCAGGTTTTTCATCAGCGCATAAAAGCCCTTGTTTTCTTCACCCAAAAGGTTGGCGGCGGGAATGCGGCAGTTGTCGAACACCAGTTCGGCGGTGTCGCTGCACAGCCAGCCGTGTTTTTTAAGCGGGCGCGCCACGGCGAAGCCGGGTGTGCCTTTTTCGACGATGAACATCGACATCTGGTGATTGCGGGTGGCCGCATCGCCGGTCTTGGCGGCAACGAAGAAAATGTCGCCGTGCACGCCGTTGGTGATGTACATCTTGGCGCCGTTCAAGACCCAGGCGTCGCCGTCGCGGCGCGCGGTGGTGCGCATCGCGGCCAAGTCGGAGCCGGCATCCGGCTCGGTCATCGCCACCGCTGCGATTTTCTCGCCGCGGATGATCGGCGGCATGTACCTGGCCTTTTGCTCAAACGTGCCACCGTGGTGCAAATGCGGCGCGGCCATGTCGGTATGCACCAGCACGGTCACGGCGAAACCACCGTAGGTGCTGCGGCCGAGTTCTTCTGCCAGCACCACGGTGGCCAAGGTGTCCTGCGCCGAGCCGCCATATTCCTCGGCGTAGCGGATGCCCAGGAATCCCAGCCGGCCCATTTCGGCGAGGATCGAACGCGGCACGCAGCCGGCCTCCTCCCAAGTGTCGGCCACCGGCAGCACGCGCTCGGCGATGAAGCGGCGCAGCGAGTCGCGCAAGAGCTCGTGTTCGGAGGTGAAATAGGGGGTGCTTTGCATGGGGGAGGTGTGGGTTCAAAAGCGGAATTATGGGGCCGGCGCCGCGGCCTACGGCTGGACAGGTCGCTTGCAAGTCGCTCTCTATGGGCTTTCAAGCCGGCAGGCCAGCGCGCCTGTTAGTCGGCTTGCCTATGGTCGTTGAGGTGCGCGGCACGGCGTGGCCAAGCAACCCGCTTCCCGACCCTTGGTGGATTGGGGTTTTCCGGTTCGCAAGGCACCCGCTGGCAGGTTAGAATTTGCCTTCTTCCCGGAGACAAATGTCATGAACCAGCCGATTGCCTCGAAATACCTGCGCCGCGAGTTCACGGCAGCCTTGCTTTTCGATCTCAAGGCCGCGCTGGGCGCCGAACGGGTGTCGGTCGCCGCCGCCGTGCGCGAGCATCACGGGCATGATGAATCGCATTTTCCGGATGCCCTGCC
>JAYTDE010000996.1:0-2750 GCA_043736195.1 Burkholderiales bacterium
CGGCCGGCCTTGACCGCCGGGCTGTAGGTGAGCTTCTGGTAGCGCGACCAGCCGGGGTTGATGGCCACCGGCGTTTCACGCGAGGCGGTGAAGTCATACTGGATCAGCGCCTCGGGGTGCAACAAGCGTGGCATGAGGATGCCGGCCGAACCCGGATAGACCGGCCCCAGATGCTCCTTGCGCACCCGCCCGGTGTATTTGTAATTGGCAAGGGCGGCCGGCGTGATGTAGTCGAGGGTCTTGACCACATTGGAAAAACCCAGGCCCAGGGCGGTGAGCATCTTGCCCGCCTTCTCGAACACCGCGCGGGTCTGCGCCACCACGTCGCCGGCGCCGATGATGTTGCCCTCGT
The DNA here is from genome assembly GCA_043736195.1 of Burkholderiales bacterium. GTDB lineage: Bacteria > Pseudomonadota > Gammaproteobacteria > Burkholderiales > JAEUOS01 > JAEUOS01. The sequence goes on from JAYTDE010000996.1 coordinate 353, forward strand.
CGTCGATCGGCTGCACCGATGGCAGGAACACGACGCCGGCCGAGTCGCGGATCGCGGTGCCTGCGGTAACCTCGATCTCAATGAAGGCGTCCGGCCGCAGCAGCGCCTTGACCGGCACCGTGTTGACCGTCGGTTGATGCGCGCCGAACACCTCGGCGCGCACCGCGGCGGCTTCGGCGTAGCGTTCGATGCCCTCCGGCTTCACATACTCGACGATGCGCACCACATCACCATAGCCGTAGCCGGCAGCTTCGAGAATCGCACCGATCTTGGCGTAGGCGGTGCGCACCTGGTCGGTCATGCTGCCACGCACCACCATGCGTTTGGTCGCCGGGTCGTGTTCCGATGCGGTGTGGCCCGAGAGGTAGGCGCCGGTGGCGGTCTTGAGCCCGAGTGAAAACGAGTACCGTGAATAGTCGAACCAGGGAAAGCTTAAGGGCTTGATTGCGGTGAAGGTCATGGGTGCCTCAAGAGTAGAAAGTGGTCTGAATGGCTTGCGCGCGCGATTGCGCAGTGTCGTCAACGGCAATGCAGGCGGCGCCGGGCTTGGCGCTACGCACTGCCGTGAGCAGATGCGCGAAGGTGTCTTCAGGTGCGGCCATCAGCAGCAGCGGGCAATTCACGGCGGTCAGCGCCTCACGCCATGCATATCCGACGGTGGCGCGCCATGCCGGCTGGTAACTCGACGGCTGCTTCATCATCTCGCGCACGCGTAGCGTCAGGTGCGCCGGATCGATCTTCGACGGGCCCGGACGCACATTGCGGTGGGTGCGCTCGAACCATGGCCACCACAACTCGGAGTCACGCACGTGATGCCAGGCGCGCAACCAATGCGCGCCTTCCCAGGTCGGTTCAACCGCCGGCGCGTAGTCCGGTGCGAAGCGGGCGCGGTCGGCATCTTCGATGAAAAACGGCGCATCGAGCGTGACGCCCTTGACCCGAGGGCCCAGCCGCCCGGCGAGTTCAACTGCCACCGCTGCGCCACCGTTGTGGCCGTAGGCGAACAGTTCGCCGATCGCCAGTTGCGCAATCACTTTCGTCGCGGTCGCGACCCAGGCGGCGATTGCCTGCGGATTGCCGGGCAGCGCATCGGATTCGCCGTGGCCGGGAAGATCGAACGCCAGCGCCGGGCCTGATTTTCCGATCTCGGCAAGCAGGCTGTCGTACAACATCGATGAACCGGGTGCATGGTGCAGCACCAGCAGTGGTGCGGTCGCGCCACCTATGTCACCAACGCTTCGCACCAGTACCTGCGCGCCATCAATTTCGATGAAGTCGGTGGTGATGCGCCCGGGCAGTGCCGCGCAGCGTGGCGCCGGCGGCGGTGTGCCGCGCGCTGGATACCGTTCGAGCAGCGCGCGCTCGGCCAGCGTGGCGGCATCGAACTCGCGCGGCAGCACCTCGGACCAGGCGGTCGACGGCACCAGCGAGCGCGTCTTGTGCATGCTGTCGCCCGGTCGCGTGCCGAAACACACCGGCACCTTGAGATCGGCAATCACACCAAGGGCGCGGTGGCGGAACGGCGCGGCATAGCCGATGCGGTAATCGTCGCCGGCTTCGAGTAGTTCGATCACGCCGCGTTGCAGGAAATCGAGATCCGGAATATCCGCATCCGACCTTCCCGCCGCGGTCTGCTTGTTCCATGGCCAGAACGCGTGCTGGTCGCGATAGCGAAACCACAGGTGCAGCAGGTGGGCGCCGTCCCAGGTCGGGACGATCGGCTCCAGATAGGCGTCGAGTTCGGCATCCGTATAGGCGCGGGCGAATACCGCAAAGCCGTCGGCCAGCGCCATCGAACAACGCTGTGGATGGCGCGCCGCGAACTCGACCGCGATCGAGGCGCCGGTGTGCCGGCCGTAGGTGGCGACGTGATCGATGCCGAGCACGGCCAGGGTTTCGGCCTGCGCGTCGGCGAAATCTTCGACCGATGGATTGGCCGTGGCCAGCTTGTCGGACATGCCGAAACCGGGCGTGTCAAATGCCAGGGCGGTGAAGCGTTCGCCGAACACCTCCATGATCGGGCACAACACCTTGGCCGAGCAGGGCGAAGAATGCAGGAGTACTACCGCCGGGCCAAGGCCGGCGCGCAGGTAGTGAACGCGGCGGCTGCCGACCGTCACAAAATGTTTGGTGATCTTCATGGCGAATCGCGGGTACGGTTCAGTCGAGGGTGCGCGAGCGGCAATCGCAATCAGTAGCTGCGCGCCAGGCCCAGTCGCTCGCCAACTATATTGCGCACCATTTCGTTGGAGATCGGGCTGAACGGCCCGAGGCGGGTATCACGAAACAGGCGTTCCATCGCTGTCTCCTCAACCAGACCATAACCACCCAGCACGCGCATGCAGCGGTCGGTGGCGCGCACCGCCGCCTCGGTCGCCGCCAGCTTGGCCATGCAGGC
>JAYTDE010000997.1:0-3600 GCA_043736195.1 Burkholderiales bacterium
GGGCGCGCCGCTTGCTCACCCTGCCGAAACGCTTGTTCCGTTCTTGCTATACTGGGAAAAATTTCGTCCATGATGTCAGCCATGCGTACCAATCGGTGCGCGAATCGTCCGGTGCGCAAGATCTCCGCGGCGCGGGCTTCCGGTTGCGACCATGAAAGCATACGGGTGAGGCAGACGTCGCCGACGCGCTTTACCCACTCATCCACCACCGATTTCTGTCTGCCGGCGAACTGCGCGTCTGCGACGCCCGGTTCGTCATTGTCGTGTGAATACATCTGAAGCCAAGGGCATTCTCGAAGCGGCTCTCCTGACAGCGCAAGCGCCATTGTCGGTGGCGGAGTTGCGGCGTCTGTTCGAGGATCGCATCGGTGCGGACACCATTCGCGCATTGCTCGATGAACTGCGTGCCGACTGGATCGGCCGCACGGTGGAACTGGCGGCCTTGTCGTCCGGTTGGCGCTTTCTGAGCCGGCCGGAATTCAGTGCCTATCTGGCCAGGCTCAACCCCGATCGCACCCCGCGGTATTCACGCGCGGTGCTCGAAACACTGGCGATCATCGCCTATCGACAGCCGGTTTCGCGCGGCGATATCGAAGAGATCCGCGGTGTCGCTGTCTCACCGCAAATCATCCGCACACTCGAAGAGCGCGGCTGGATTGATACCGTTGGACACCGCGATGCACCGGGCAGACCGGCGCTTTTTGGTACCACGCGAGCCTTTCTCGACGATCTCGGCTTGGTCTCGCTCGAACAGTTGCCGCCGCTTGAGAATATTGAGAAAGTGATGGATTTGGCCGATGCAGCCTGACCTCCCCGAAGCGCAGGATGATACCGGCGCTACCGATACATCCGCGTCGTCGGCGCCTAACGAACCCGAATCGGCGGCGGCCACCGGTGAGCAGGCTGCCGGTGGCACCGAACGGCGACGTCGCCGCAATCGTCGGCGTGGCAAGGGCGGCGGTAAAGGCAGCGTGGCCGCGGACGTGAGCGCGGTGGCCAACGACGGCGACGACGCGGCGGCGATAGCGGGCCGGCAGACAGCGGCGAGCGACGATGCCGGAGCGGCCGCGCCACGGGCGCGCGGTGCCAAACCGGCGCGCGGTCGCGGCGCCAAGCAGGCCCGCGAACGTGGCGACAAGGCATTGCGCGGTGCCGGTCAAAAGCAGCCACGCGCCCAGGCCGAGAACGAGTCAGGCGCATCGACTGAAACCGCAGCGGGTACCGGCAGCGACGATCACAAGCTTCAGAAGTTGCTGGCCGAGGCAGGCCTGGGTTCGCGCCGCGACATGGAAGAGGCGATTACCGCCGGCCGCGTCAGCGTCAACGGCAAGACCGCGACCCTGGGTCAGCGCATCACGCGTCGCGATGTGGTGCGAGTGGATGGCAAGCCGATACGTCTGAAGAACGATCGCGAGGCGCCGGAGATCCTGATTTATCACAAGCCACCCGGGGAGATCGTAAGCCAGGACGATCCCGAAGGCCGACCGACGGTATTCGCAGGTTTGCCGGCACCCAAATCCGGTCGCTGGGTGGCGGTCGGACGGCTTGATTTCAATACCGAGGGTTTGTTGATCCTGACCAATTCGGGAGATCTGGCCAATCGGCTGATGCATCCGCGTTACGAAGTTGAACGCGAGTATTCGGTTCGCGTGGTGGGCGAATTGACCGACGAGCAGACCGATACCCTGCTCGACGGCGTCGAGCTTGACGACGGCCCGGCGCGCTTCATGCGCCTAGACGAAGGGGAGTTCAGCGACGAGGGTCCGGGCGTCAATCGCTGGTACCGGGTGATGATTCGCGAGGGCCGCAACCGCGAAGTGCGCCGCATGTTCGAGAAGGTTGGCGTGATGGTGAGCCGGTTGATCCGTACCCGGTTCGGGCCGATTTCCCTGCCGCGCGGCTTGCGCCGCGGACAGTCGCGCCCGCTTACGCCCCTGGAGGTCAAGGATTTGCTCAAGGACACACCGGTCGGCACGGCGGCCGCGCGCGACGGTGGCTCGACCGAGGCGCCGGCAAGCGGCAAGAGCGGCTTGCCACGCGGCGTGGGCAACGGGCGTGGCAAGGCCCGTGGTGCGCCTGGCGTTCGCGATGGCAACGTTCGTACGGCCGGTGATGCCCCACGCAACGGCAAGATTCCCGCAGCGCGTGGCAGCAAGATGCCGGGACGGGCGCAGCCCGGTGCGCGTCGAGGCAAGGCGGTGGCGGCGAGAAATCCGCTGGCCAAGGGCACGGGTGGCAATCGCGGCGGCAAACGTGGCGCGATCGACCGCGGTTCGCTGACCCTGGACGGGCGCCGTGCTGCCAAGCCTGGACGCCGCAGCGTGGCGTACGTACCACCTCCGCCACCCACGCCCATCATCACTCGACGCCGCTCCAAGCTGATGATCATTCCGCCCGAAGGCTCTCAGGAATCCTGACGCACGAACGCCGTTTTGTTTCAAAACGGCGCCGTTTCTGCTACAATCCCAAGTCTTGAGTGAGTAAGCTTGTGCCACGTGCATTCGTGGGTCGCGGCGGGCGCTCGAAAAAGGGTGCCGGCAGTGTGGCGGCAAGACTTTTAAATGGGCGTATGGCCCATTTTTTGTTTGTGCCGCCGGTATCGAGGCGATGGCTATGGATGTATCAGCGCTGATTGAAAACACGGTCGAGGGCTTGGGCTACGAGCTGGTAGAGGTTGAACGCTCGCAGCGGGGTCGGCTGTTGCGTGTGTTCATCGACCTGAAACCGCTTGCCGCGGCTGCGCCGCCGGCGTCGAAACGCGCTGTCGGGGCGATGATCAAGGTCGAGGATTGCGAAAAGGTGAGCCGGCAGTTGACCTACGCGATGACGGTCGAGAATATCGACTATGACCGTCTCGAAGTTTCGTCACCCGGTCTCGACCGACCGCTCGGCAAGGTGGCTGATTTCGCCCGGTTCGCCGGCTGCGAGATCAATCTGAAGTTGCGCGCGCCCTTGGGTGGCGCGTACGGTGTGCGCAAGAACTTCACGGGGATTGCGCGCTGTCTGGATGGCAAACCCGCGATTGAGATCGACGGGCAGATTATTGAACTGGATTTCGCCGGGATCGACCGGGCGCGTCTGGTTCCGGTTATAGAGTTTTAGGGGGAAGTGCCTCATGAGCAAGGAAATCCTGATGCTGGCCGACGCGCTGGCGCGCGAAAAGAACGTGGCCAAGGACGTGGTCTTCATCGCGCTCGAGCAGGCCATCGCATCGGCCAGCAAGAAGCGCTTCAAGGGCGAGGCCGACGTGCGTGTTGCGATCGACCGCGAAACCGGCGAGCACGAGGCGTTTCGGCGCTGGCAGGTGGTGTATGAGCCCGACCTTGAGAGCGAAGACAACCAGATCGGCATCACTGACGCGCGTGATGATGATCCGGAAGTGCAGATCGGCGACTTCATCGAGGAAGAACTCGAGCCGATCGAATTTGGCCGGATCGGCGCGCAGGCCGCCAAGCAGACCATTCTGCAAAAGATCCGCGACGCCGAGCGCGACCAGATCCTCAACGATTTCCTCGAGCGCAACGAAAAGCTCATCAACGGTACTGTCAAGCGGGTGGAGAACCACCGGGTTCTGATCGAATCGGGCCGGGTCGAGGCGGC
>JAYTDE010000998.1:0-4509 GCA_043736195.1 Burkholderiales bacterium
TGATGGCGCCGCTCCTGGGTGTGCAATTCGGCATGCAGGGCGCCGAGATCGGCGTCATGACCTTGAGCCTGGCACTGGGCACGCCGGTCTTGAGCCTGATCGGCGCGGTCGGCGCGGCCCTTACCGTGGGCCTGCGCGGCGCCGGTGTGCTGGTATCGCTGCTGGTGATTCCGCTGTGCATTCCGGTGCTGATATTCGGCGCCGGTGCGGTCGATGCGGTTGCCGGCGCCGGCGCGTATTTTTCCCTGCTGGGCGCGCTCTTGGTGCTGGCACTGGCGGGTGCGCCAGTGGCTGCGGCGGCGGCTCTGCGCATCTCGCTGGATTGATGCTTCAATAGCGCATGAACGCGGAAACCAAACCAGTGAGCCAGTTGCGCCCCGATCGCCCCGGCTCGATCTGGCTGCGCTACGCGGCCCCGGCGGCCTTCGATCCACTGGCCGCGCGCATGATTCCGTGGTTTTTCGTAGTCGCCGCGCTGCTTGGAATCGCCGGCCTGTATATCGGTTTTTTCGTAGCTCCCACCGATGCACAACAAAGCGAGGTCTATCGGGTGATCTTCATCCATGTGCCGGCGGCCTGGATGTCGATGCTGATTTACCTGGTGATGGCCATGTGGGCGGCGATCGGCCTGATTTTCAATACCCGCCTGTCGTCCATGATGGCCAGCGCGCTGGCCCCCACCGGCGCCATGTTCACCTTCGTCGCCCTGTGGACCGGCGCGCTGTGGGGCAAGCCCACCTGGGGTACCTGGTGGGTATGGGATGCGCGCCTGACTTCGGAGTTGATCCTTCTGTTTCTTTACATCGGCTTCATCGCTCTGCAGGCCGCCATCGAAGACCCGCGCCGCGCCGACCGTGCCGGTGCACTGCTGGCGATTGTCGGTGTGGTCAACATCCCGATCATCTATTTCTCGGTGCGCTGGTGGAACACTCTGCACCAGGGGGCATCCGTCAGTTTGACGTCGGCCCCGAAAATGGCGGCTACCATGCTTAACGGCATGCTGGTCATGACCCTGGCTTGCTGGATGTACTCGATTGCCGCCGCGCTGTGGCGCCTGCGATCGATCATTGCCGAACGCGAGGCGGGTTCCGTGGTCGAAGCGGAGTGACGATGTTGCTGAAAGGGTTTGCGCGATGAACTGGGGCGGTGCGGGTGAGTTTTTTGCCATGGGCGGCTACGCCCTGTATGTTTGGGGCTCCTACGGGGTGAGCGCCCTTGCGGTCGCTGTCGAACTTCTTGCGCTGGCGGCGCGGCGCAAGCGCGCTCTGTCGCAGGCTGGAGCGGCAGCGTGAAGCCGCGCCACAAACGCCTCGCCGCGGTGGCCGTGGGTGTGGCCGCGCTGGGCATCGCCACCGCGCTCATCCTCAATGCTTTCCAGAGCAATCTGGTATTTTTCTATACGCCCTCGCAAATCGCCGCCAACGAGGCCCCGCAGGGCAAGAGCTTTCGCATAGGCGGCATGGTCGAGGATGGCAGCGTCAAGCGCAGCGGGGTCGAAGTGCGCTTCATGGTCACCGACACCGCCAAGACCGTGCCGGTGGTCTACAGCGGCATCCTGCCCGACCTGTTCCGCGAGGGCAAGGGTGTGGTGGCGCAGGGACAACTCGGACCCGACGGCATTTTTCGCGCCCGCGAAGTGCTGGCCAAGCATGACGAGAACTACATGCCGCCGGAAGCCGCGGCGGCACTCAAGCAGGCACATGAAAAAGGCAAGCCCATGGGCCAGATGAAAGGCAACATTCAATGATTCCGGAAATCGGCAATTTCGCACTGGTGCTGGCACTGGCGCTTGCGATCATCCAGGGCGTGGTACCGATGGTCGGCGCGGCGCGTGGCCGCCTTGACTGGATGCTTTTGGCACGGCCGGCGGCCGAAGCGCAGTTCCTGTTTGTGCTGTTCGCCTTTGTGTGCCTGTCATGGTCGTTCGCCAACAACGACTTCTCGGTGATGTATGTGGCGTCGAATTCGAACTCCGCCTTGCCGGTGCAGTATCGGCTGGCCGCCGTATGGGGTGGGCACGAAGGTTCGCTGCTCCTGTGGGTACTGATCCTGGCGGCCTGGATGGTTGCGGTGGCGCGTTTTTCCGACCATTTGCCGCAGGTGATGGTGGCGCGCATTCTGGCGGTCATGGGCCTGATTTCGGTGGGTTTCCTGCTGTTCATGCTGTTCACCTCCAACCCGTTCGACCGCCTGTTTCCTGCGGCCGCCGACGGCCGCGACCTGAATCCGCTGCTGCAGGATCCCGGCATGATCTTTCACCCGCCAATGCTCTACATGGGTTACGTAGGGTTCTCGGTGGCCTTCGCGTTCGCCATCGCCGCACTGATCGGCGGCAATCTGGATGCCTCCTGGGCGCGCTGGTCGCGCCCCTGGACCACCGTGGCATGGCTGTTCCTGACCCTCGGTATCTGCCTGGGCAGCTACTGGGCGTATTACGAACTCGGCTGGGGCGGCTGGTGGTTCTGGGATCCGGTGGAGAACGCCTCGTTCATGCCCTGGCTTGTGGGCACGGCACTGATCCATTCGCTGGCGGTGACCGAACGGCGCGGCGCGTTCAAGGCCTGGACGTTGCTGTTGGCGATCATGGCCTTCTCGCTATCGCTCCTGGGAACGTTCCTGGTGCGCTCCGGTGTGCTGACCTCGGTACATGCGTTCGCCACCGACCCTTCGCGCGGCGTTTTCATCCTGGGCTTCCTGGTGGCTGTGATCGGTGGCTCGCTGCTGCTGTTCGCCTGGCGCGCGCGGTCGGTGGGCATCGGCTCGCGCTTCGAACTGGTGTCGCGTGAATCGCTCTTGCTCACCAACAACGTGTTGCTGCTGGCGGCCACCGGCACGGTATTGCTGGGAACGCTGTATCCGCTGATTCTCGATGCCCTGGGATTGGGCAAGATTTCGGTCGGCCCGCAGTATTTCGAGGCGGTATTCGTGCCGGTGCTGGCGCCGGCGATTTTCCTCATGGGAGTGGCGCCGATCGCGCGCTGGAAACAGGCCGATGTGCCCGATCTGGCGCGCCGCCTGCGCTGGGCGCTGGTGGTGGCGGTGGTATGCGCGCTGCTGGTGCCGGCGGCGGCCGGACAATGGAAGCCGCTGACCAGTTTCGGATTGTTGCTGGCATTCTGGATTGTCGCCACCGCCTGGGTCAATCTGCGTGAACGTGCCGGTGATGCCTGGCCGCACCCGATTGCTGCCTGGAAGCGCCTGGCGCTTTTGCCCGGCGGCTACTTCGGCATGCTGCTGGCGCACCTGGGGGTGGCGGTTTTCATCATCGGCGTGACCATGGTCAAATCCTATGAGAGCGATGCCGATGTGCGCATGGTGCCGGGCGAAACCGTGATCGTGGGCGATACCAGCTTCCGTTTTCGCGGCGTGCGCGAGGTAGAGGGGCCGAATTACCTGGCCTTGCGTGGTGAGCTCGAAGTGCTCGAAGGCGGGCAGGTGGTCAAGACCATGCGCCCGGAAAAGCGCATCTACCGGGTGCAGAAGAGCCCGATGACCGAGGCCGCGATCGAGTCCTCCCTGCGCCGCGATCTTTATGTGGCTTTAGGCGAGGCTGATGGCGCGACCGCATGGATCATCCGCGTTCATGTCAAGCCATTTGTGATCTGGATCTGGCTGGGCTGCGTGTTGATGGCTGCAGGCGGCCTGGTGGCGGTGTGCGATCGCCGTTATCGTACGGCGGCCGAGCGCGCGCGCGCTGCGAACCTGGGCGCAGGCCTGGCAGGCGCAGGCGGCACATGAAGCGGACCCTGATCCCGGCGATCATCTTCGCGGTGATCGTGGGTTTTTTAGGCGTAGGGCTCACGCTCAATCCGCGCGAAGTGCCGTCGCCCCTGATCGGCAAGCCGGCGCCCGCATTCCAGCTGGCCACGCTGGAGGCGCCGGAGAAAAGCCTCGGCCTGCGCGACATGGCCGGCCAGGCCTGGGTGCTCAATGTGTTCGCCTCCTGGTGCGCACCCTGTCGCGAGGAGCATCCCTTGCTGGTTGACCTGGCTAAAAAAACCCCGACGCCGATCTTCGGCCTCAACTACAAGGACAAGCAGGTCGATGCCGAGCGCTGGCTCAGGCAGTTCGGCAACCCTTATCGCTCGGTGCTGGTCGATCGCGATGGCCGTGCCGGCATCGACTACGGCGTGTACGGGGTGCCGGAAACCTTCGTGATCGACAAGGCCGGTACCGTGCGCTACAAGAAGATCGGCCCGCTCACACCCGAGGTGATCGAAAAGAAGATCCTGCCACTGCTCAGGGAATTGAATGGCTAAGTGGTGGATCGCCGTAATGCTTGGCCTGGTTTGCAGCGTCAATGCATCTTCCAGGGAAGTGCCGCCCGCGGTCGCTGATCCGGCATTCGAAAAGCGTGTCACGCGCTTGTCGGAAGAATTGCGCTGCCTGGTATGCCAGAACCAGACCATTGCCGATTCCAACGCCGAACTGGCCGTGGACCTGCGCAACCAGGTGCGCGAACAAATGCGCCAGGGGCGCTCCGACGACGCGATTCGCCATTACATGGCC
>JAYTDE010000999.1:0-1983 GCA_043736195.1 Burkholderiales bacterium
CGCTGCGGCGCGGCGCGGGCCAGCGTACAGGTACTTTCGCCGGTGCCGCAGCCGACATCCAGAATCGGTGCGGCGCGGCGATCCCAGGCGCCAAGAAAGCGCTCGAAGGCCGCCAGGCTGTAGGGCGCGGGCGGTTTGCGAAACGCATGTGCGGCATGCTTGGCGACCAGCTGTACAAGCAGGCGGTGCGGTCCGGTCTGCGGGCTGACAACCGGGCGTGAAGCGGCAAGTAAAGGTGGCGGGTTCATCGTGGCGCGGCCAGGCACGCATTATGCGGGCGTGTCGGCCGGGGGCACGGCACAGTTTGCCAACACACATATCGCGAACACACAGATTGCAAAGCGCTTGCCAATTTATTTGTCTGGTGTATCATCCGCACAAAATTAAGTAACCGCTTAATAATCACGCAAATGCTGCCCTGATCGCATTCGGTGCATGGTGCCAGTTGCGTGAGCGGTGCAACATGCGCCATGCTTCCGCATGCACGGCTTTTCGAGCATTTCGAGACCAATCATTGAAGAGGGAAAGACACGATGGCCGCAGTACTGAATTTTCCGCAGGTGGGTAATCCGGCGCCCGGCGACGTCGATCCGCAGGAGACCCAGGAATGGCTCGAAGCGCTGGAAGCGATCCTGCAGCGTGAAGGACCAGAGCGCGCGCATTTCATCCTCGAAGCCTTAGTCGACAAGGCGCGGCGCAGCGGCGCCTACCTGCCCTATAGCGCCAACACCGCCTATATCAACACCATTCCGACCCATCTCGAGGTGAAAAGCCCGGGGGACCACGCGCTGGAGGAGCGGATTCGCTCCATCACGCGCTGGAACGCCATGGTCACGGTGGCCAAAACCAACAAGGGCGATGGCGATCTCGGTGGCCACATCGCCAGCTTCGCGTCAGTCGGTACGTTGTTCGGCATCGGCTTCAACCATTTCTGGCATGCGCCCACAGCCGAGCACGGCGGCGACCTGATTTACTTCCAGGGCCACAGCGCGCCGGGAGTCTATGCGCGCGCCTATCTGGAAGGGCGGCTGACCGAGGCCGAGTTGCTCAACTTCCGCCGCGAAGTCGATGGCAAGGGTATCTCCTCGTATCCGCATCCGTGGCTGATGCCGGCGTTCTGGCAATTCCCCACCGTGTCGATGGGCCTGGGGCCGCTGCAGGCGATCTACCAGGCCCGCTTCCTCAAGTATCTGCATGCGCGCGGTCTGGCCGACACCAGCCGCCGCAAGGTCTGGGTGTTTTGCGGCGATGGCGAGATGGACGAACCCGAATCGCTCGGCGCGATCGGGCTGGCGGTGCGCGAAAAGCTCGACAACCTGATTTTCATCGTCAACTGCAACCTGCAGCGCCTCGATGGCCCGGTGCGCGGCAATGGCAAGATCATCCAGGAACTCGAAGCCGATTTCCGCGGCACCGGCTGGAATGTGATCAAGCTGATCTGGGGTTCCTACTGGGATCCGCTCCTGGCGCGCGACTCGACCGGCCTTTTGCACAAGCGCATGGAAGAGGCGGTCGACGGCGAATACCAGAACATGAAGGCCAATGATGGCGCCTATGTGCGCGAGCATTTTTTCGGCAAGTATCCGGGCTTGAAGGAGATGGTGTCGCGCCTGTCGGACGACGACATCTGGCGCCTGAACCGTGGCGGCCATGATCCGCACAAGATCTACGCGGCCTATCACGCGGCGGTCAACCACAAGGGTCAGCCGACGGTGATCCTGGCCAAGACCATCAAGGGTTACGGCCTGGGCAAGCAGGGCCAGGCGAAGAATCCGACCCACCAGCTGAAGAAGCTCGACTTGGAGACCATTCGCGACTTCCGCGACCGCTTCAACATTCCGGTGCCCGACGCCAAGCTGGAAGAACTGCCGTTCTACAAGCCGGCCGAAACCGACCCCATCATGCAGTACCTGCACGAGCGCCGTCGCGCGCTCGGCGGCTATCTGCCGCAGCGCCGCCTGCGCGCCGCCGAGTCCCTCGCAG
>JAYTDE010001000.1:0-3790 GCA_043736195.1 Burkholderiales bacterium
GCGATCGTGCGCGCACAGTCCTTTCCGTCGCGCCCGATCCGCTACATCTGCCCGTGGCCGGCCGGTGGTTCGACCGACATCGTGATGCGTGCGTTCGCCGAGAGCGCGGGCAAGATTCTGGGTCAGACCGTGCTGGTGGAGAACAAACCGGGTGCCAGCGGCACGCTGGGCGCGATCGAGATGGTCAACGCCCGCCCTGACGGGCATACCCTTTGCCAGTTGCCGATCAGCGTGTTCCGTGTTCCGCACATGCAAAAGGTGCAGTTCGACACCTTGAAAGATTTCACCTGGATCGCCTGTTTGACCGGCTACACCTTCGGCTTTGTGGTGCGCTCCGATTCCCCGATCAAATCGATCAAGGAGCTGGTCGATTTTGCCAAGGCAAATCCGGGAAAATTCACCTACGGCAATACCGGTACCGGAACCAGCCCGCATTTGGCGGTCGAGGAATTCGCGCAAAAGGCCGGCATCACGCTGCAACCGGTACCGTTCAAGGGCAACGCGGAAAATATGCAGGCGATTCTCGGTGGTCACATCATGGGCGCGTCGGACGCCACCGGCTGGGGCCCGCATGTTGACGCCGGCAAGCTGCGCCTGTTGGCTACCTACGGCAGCAAGCGCACCAAGCGCTGGCCCAACGTGCCGACCCTGGACGAACTGGGTTACAAGACCATCGCGGACTCACCTTTCGGCGTATGCGGCCCCAAAGGCATGGACCCGGCAGTGACCAAGGTATTGCAGGACGCCTTCCGCAAAATGCTGGATGACCCGGCGGTGCTGGCGGTTCTCGACAAGTACGACCAGCAAGTGATGTATCTCGACACCGCGGCCTACACCAAGTACGCCCGCGAAACTTTCGAGAACGAGAAAGCCCTGATCGAGCGCTTAGGCCTGGCCAACAAGAGCTGAAGCTGTTCAAGGCATGCGCAGCGATTTCAGCTTTTTTCACCCCATGCGTGTCCGTTGGTCGGAGGTGGACATGCAGAAGGTGGTGTTCAACGGCAATTACTTCAACTACTTCGACTTCGCGGTCTACGAATCGTGGAAGGCGATGTTGGCTGTGGGGTTGGCGACCAGCGACACGGGTCTCAAGGCCCGCTTCGATGCGTGGATGCACAACATCTACGTCGTCAAGGCCTCGGCCGAGTATCACGCCCCGGCACATTTCGATGATGCGCTGGAAATTGGCGTGCGGGTGGCGAAGCTGGGGCGCTCATCGATGCGCACCGTGGTGGAGATTCATCGCGCCACGGAACACCTGATTACCGGCGAGCTGATCTACGTTTACAAGGATCCGGTTGCCAATGCTTCGGCGCCGATACCGGACGAGTTCCGTCAGCTGATCGTTGGCTTCGAGAAAGTACGTCCCGAAGGGGCCTGACGGGCGCTCTACGGAAACGCGCGCTGCAGTGTGCTTGCTGCCTTGGACACCAGCCACGCGCTCGTCTTGCGATCGAATTCCTTGAAATGAGCAGTCGCCAGATGAGCCTCGAACGCCGCCCGATCGTCGTACAGCTCATAGAGGAATATCCGTGAAGCATCCTGCGGATCGGTACAGACGTCGAATTGCCGGCAGCCGGGCTCAGTCGTCGCCGAGGCGCGTGCGTTGGCGATCATTTTCAGTAGAAATTGCGCCAGAAATTCCGGCCGGACCTTGAACTCCACTGTGATGACGAACATGCGGACCTTCTCTTTCTCTATCGCAGCAGCCACACCAGCGCCATCGGCAGCGCTGGAATATAGGTGATGAGGATCACCACCAGGAAGGTGGCGGCCATCATCGGTATCAGCTGACGCGTGATTTCGCCGATCCCCGCGCCGGCCAGCTTGGCGGCGACAAACAGGGTGCCGCCTACCGGTGGCGTGTAGAGCGCGATCGCCAGGTTGGCTGTCATCACCACGCCCAGATGCACCAGGTCGACGCCGAATATCTTGGCCATTGGCAGGAACAAGGGCGCGGTCAGCATCATCGCGGGCAGTGGCTCGATAAAGATGCCCAGCATGAAGAGCGACAGGTTGACCAGCAGCAGAAACACCCACTGCTGGTGCGCCACGCCCTGCACCCATTCGCCCAATTGCGCCGGCACTTGTTCGACCGTGATGAGCCAGGCCAGGCAACCGGTGGCGCCGATCACCACCATCACCGTGGCACTGGTCTGGAACGACTTGAGCAGCAAGCCGGGCAGGGCGCCCCATGAAAGGTCGCTGTAGTAGAACATCGACACGGCCAGACCATAGACCACCGCGACCGCCGCCGCTTCGGTGGGCGTGAAGTAGCCGGTCCAGATGCCGCCGACGATGATCACCGGCATCAACAGCGCCGGGCCCGCCGCCTTGAAACTTGCCCAGATCTCGGCACCGGTCGAACGCTCGGAGCCGTTGTCGCAACCCGATGATCGCCCGTACCACACACAGACGACAATCAGCGCCAGTGCCGAGATCACCGCCGGGATCAGCCCGGCGACCGACATTTCCTTCATCGATACGCCGGCCACGAAGGCGTACACCAGAAACGGAATCGACAGCGGCATCAGGAGCGCCAGGGTGCCGGCAGTGGCCAGGAGTGCAGCGGCGAATGCGCGCGAATAGCCGCGCTGAACCATGGCCGGAATGATCAGCGAGCCGATCGCCGCGGTGTCGGCGATGGCCGAACCTGACACGCCGCCGAACATCAGGCACGACATCACCGTCACGATACCCAGGCCGCCAGGCAAAAAGCCGAACAGCACGCGCGCGAACGCGACGATGCGTTTTCCCACCCCGCCGTGGGTCAACAACTCACCGGCGAAAACGAACAGCGGCACCGCGATCAGGATGAACGGCTCGACCCCGCCAATGAAGGAAAGGAAGATCGTCTCCAGTGGGTGCGTCAGGCTCTTCCACCAGATCATGCCGACCGTGGTGGCCAGCAGGGCATAGACCAGCGGGATGCCGGCCAAGGCGATGACAAAAAAGAAACCGAACAGCTGCAGGGCGAACACTTGACTACTCTCCGTAACGTTCGATGCGTGACTTGCCCTGGACGATCAACACCAGGTCCCACAGCACGAACAGGATGGTCAAGAGCGAAGCCAGTGGCAAGGCCACGTATTGCGTCGACATCGGCCAGCCCAGCACGGTGAGTTGATTGCCCCAGCCGGCCTGGGTGATCTTCCAGCCGAAAATGACCAGCAAACCGAGCACGCCGATGGCGAACATCTGGATCGCGCCGTCGGCGGCGCGTCGTTTTGTATCGTCAAGCTTGTCCAGAAACTCGGTGATCGCCATGTGCGCGCCGCGCCGCGCCGCTGCCGCGCCACCCAGGAAGGTGACCCACACCATCATCAGCTCGCACAGCTCGGTGGTCCTGGCGATGTCGCGCCCGAACAAATGCGTCACCACGTTGACAAACACCAGCGCGATCATGGCAGCGCCCATGCAGACGATGGTCCAGTCGACCAGACCGCCGAGAAAACGTATCGGCCAGGGAGAGTTTGGAACGGGGGGAAGAAACCGCATGTTGTGTCCTGATCGGGAAGCTGCTTGCATCAGGCGGCGTCGATTGGCGCCGCCTGAGATGTCGCAAGTTATTTTTTCGCCGGGACCGCCTTGCGCACGGAGTTGGCATCGGCCAGGAAGGTGTCAACGTCAGCACCGTATTTTTCGTTTGCCTTGGCATAGACCGGCTGCACCGCGTCGCGGAATGGCCCCACCGCCGGACGGGCGATGGTCGCGCCCTTGGCCTTCATCTCCGCCAACTGGCGGTCATCGTTGGCGGCGATTTCCTTGCGCATCCACAGCGCGATCTCCT
>JAYTDE010001001.1:0-2573 GCA_043736195.1 Burkholderiales bacterium
TCGAATTGTTTCGACGGCGTGCAGGAATGGGCCCGTCGACGGCCCTTTCTTGCGGCGCGCGATGCGCGGACCGGTATCAGTTACGTTCCAGATTCGGACCCACTTCGCCCGCGCATCGCCTGAGGCGAAAAGCCGGTTCTTGCTCAAACATGTCACGGGCGGCACAGCATGAGCAGAAAGGTTCTTGCGTCCTTCGAAGATGCATTTCGCTCACACTGTGTCGACATCTTCTTGCGCACCGATGGCACCTTCGGATTCGAAGAGTTTCGTAGCGAAGTGGACGGCAATGGAAGCTGGCAGTCCCTGGGCCGGTACTCCAACCTTTCGTTTGCCTCGGGTGCGCAGGCGCTTGATGAAGCACAACTGCGCGTCGCATGGCTCGAAAATCCGGGGCCGTGGCGTTGGTAATGCCCGGAAAAACAGGCTCTGGCAAACGGGCCGCGCCGATTTCAGCTTGACGCGGCATGCACTGCACTTCCTGGATTCCCGCATGCGCGCGAATGACAACAGGGGCACGACCAGTGAAAAGCGCGCCCGTGCAGCGTTCCGCGCCATCGCCGCGTCTTCCACCCTAATTCTTCAAACTGAACACCACCCGCACCCGCGCCTCGAACATTTTTCCCTTGAGCCCTTCGGGCACCTGCACGAAGGGCTTGGCCCGCGAAATCGAGATGCGCGCCTGCTCGTCGAGTATCTCGTGCCCGGATGACACCACGATCTCGACGCCGGCTATCTTGGTGTCGGTGCCGATCTTGAGCAAGACCGTGGCGGTGCCTTCCCAGTTGTTTTGCATCGCGTCGTTAGGATAGCGCTTGAGCTTGCGGGTCTCGATGATGTCGGCGAGTTGCTGCTGATAGCGGCCGACGAGTTCCCGCTCTGCCGCTTCGCCCGGCGCCGGCGCAGGCGCAGCCGGTGCGGCCGGGCGCGGGGTATCGCGCTCGACGCGGGCTTCGGTACGGGCCTCCGTCCTTGCCTCGGGTTTTGCTTCGGCCGGCGCGACCGGAATAGCCACTGCCGGCGTCGGCGCCGTGGGCGCTGCCGGGGCAACCAAGCGCGGCTCGGATGGCCTCTCCTCGGCCTTGGGCGCCACCTTCTTCGGGTCTGGCGGAGTTTGCGCGCGTGGTTCCGGTTTAGGCGGCGGCGGGGGGGGCGTCGGTGCGGGTTGCGTCGGCGTCGGTTCAGGCGCGGGCGGCATCGCTACCGCCGGTTGCAGCGACGCCGCCGGCGGCGTGACTTCGCGCAAGGTCGCGGTGATGCGCGGCGGCGGCTCTTTTGGCGGCGCGCGCTGCACGCCAATGACGATTGCCAGATGCAGCAGCATCGACCCGGCGGCGCTGACATAGAGCAAACGGTAGTCGGCGGCGCTGCCGGGCACTGCGGAGGCGACATTCATGGACCAAAAATGATAGCACGCAGCAAAAACACGCCTTGGCAAGCGGGCTGTCAAATAACCGGATGCGCTAAACTTCTGCGTCAGTCAAACACTCCGTTATTAAGATGAACTTCCAGCAACTGCGTTACGTGCGCGAGACCGTGCGTCAGGGGCTCAACCTGACGGCCGCCGCCAACGCCCTGCACACCTCGCAACCCGGCGTTTCCAAGCAGATCCGCGAGCTGGAAAACGAGCTGGGGGTGGAGATTTTCGTGCGCTTCGGCAAGCGCATCACCCAATTGACCGAGCCGGGACGCGCTGTGTTGCAGGTGATCGAGCGCCTGCTGCAGGAAACCGAAAATCTCAAACAAACCGCGACCGAGTTCGCCGATCAGAAATCCGGCAGCCTGACCATCGCCACCACCCACACCCAGGCACGCTATGCGCTGCCGCCGGCGGTCGGCGAATTCAAGCGCCGTTATCCGAAAGTGCGTCTGGCAATCGTGCAGGGCACGCCGCCTGCCATCGCCGCGATGGTGATCGACGGCCAGGCCGACATAGCGGTGGCCACCGAGAGCATCGACCACCATCCCGGCCTTGTCGCCCTGCCCTGTTACCGCTGGCATCATGTGGTGGTGGTGCCGCCCAAACACCCGCTCCTGGCCCAGGGCGCGCTCACACTCAAGGCACTCGCCGAATACCCGATCATCACCTACGACAGCGCCTTCACCGGTCGCTCGACCATCAACAATGCCTTCGCCGCGCAGGGCTTGACGCCCAACATCGTGCTCTCGGCGATCGATTCGGACGTGATCAAGACTTATGTGGAACTGGGCCTGGGCATCGGCATTCTCAATTCCATCGCCTTCGACGACAAGCGCGACCGCCACTTGCGCAAGATCGACGCCGGGCATCTGTTCAACGAACGCACCACCTTCATGGCGTTGCGCGAAGGCGCATATCTGCGTGGGTTCACCTATGACTTCATCGAGCTTTTCGCACCCGCATTGAACCGAGAGCATGTCGACGCGGCGATCAAGCGTGGCCGGTGACCTGCAAGGTGGTCGACACGCCAGTCAGCGGTGCAGTGCCCAGCGATTCGGCGATACGCCTGCTCGCGCGCCGCAAGTTGGAGCTCCATGCACCGGCGTGCCAAGCGAGCGGTCGCTTGATAACGCCGCACCGCCCGCCTTTTCTGCTA
>JAYTDE010001002.1:0-4003 GCA_043736195.1 Burkholderiales bacterium
AACGCCGGGCGCATCGCGGATGCCAGCGGCCTGCCCCTGATAGCCGACGGCGACAACGGCTATGGCGGCGTGCTCAACGTGCGCCGCACAGTACAGGCCTACGAACGCGCCGGGGTGGCGGCGGTGCACATCGAAGACCAGGTCATGCCCAAGCGCTGCGGCCATCTGTCGGGCAAGACCCTGGTACCGTGCATCGAGATGGAGTCGAAGATCAAGGCCGCGGTCGATGCGCGCATTGATGCCGACTTCATGATCATCGCGCGCACCGACGCGATCGGCGTCGACGGTTTCGATGCCGCCATGGAGCGCGCCGCGCGCTATCGCGATGCCGGTGCTGACATGCTGTTCGTCGAAGCGCCCGGCCCGGCGCAGTTGCCCTTGATCCAGCCGAAGCTTGCGACGCCGCTGCTGTACAACATGGCGTCCTCCGGCAAGACTCCATTCCTCGGCCGTGAGGAGATCGAGCGCTTGGGCTTCAAGCTGATCATCTACCCCAACTGGATCATGCTTGCCGCCATTCGCGCCGCCAACCATGTGCTGACGACACTGAAGGAGACCGGCTCGATCGCCAGCCTGACCGAAGAGGTGGCGAATTTCCGCGAGTTCTTCGACCTGATGGGCATGCCTGAAGTGCAGGCGATGGAAGCGCGCTATGGCGTCGATGAAAGCGCGCGGGCGCGCTACTAAAGCGTAGCGTGCGAAAGCCTGTACGAGTGCCGTGATAGCGCCAAGCCCCCAAACTGTCGTTCCCGCACAGGCGGGAACCCAGAAGAGGCAAGCAACTGGATGCCCGCTTGCGCGCATATGCGCTAACTTTGCTCATTCCTCCCCCTTCAAGGGGGAGGTTAGGAGGGGGATGGGGTACTGTTTCATCGGAAACTACCCCATCCCCACCCCAACCCTCCCCTTGAAGGGGAGGGAGAAAAGCGCTGCGGCTTTCAAGTTAGCGCCTATGCGCTTGCGCGAGCATGACAAGTTGCAATATCCGCAGTAACGCTTCCCGCAGATTCCATCAACAACAGGAAACACAATGTCCAAGGCAATGCGCATTCACCGCTATGGCGGCCCCGAGGAACTGATCGAAGAAACCCTGCCGGACACGCCGCCTGCGGCCGGCGAAATCCGCATTCGCCAGCGCGCCATCGGGGTCAATTTCACTGACACCCATGCACGCCGCGGCGATTACGCCGAATCGAAGGTGCTGACCGCGCCGGTGGCGATCGGCATGGAAGCCATGGGCGTGGTCGAGGCGCTCGGTGCCGGTGTGACGCGCTTCGCCGTCGGCGAGCGGGTCGGCTACGCGGCGCGGCCGCTGGGCTCGTATTGCGATGTGCGCAATTTCCCGGCCGACGCCTGCGTGCGCATACCTGATGCGATCAGCGACAACGTGGTCGCGGCCTCGCTGCTCAAGGGCATGACGGTCGAATACCTGATTCGCCGCGTCTATACCGTGAAACCGGGTGACGTGGTGGTGTTCCATGCGGCCGCCGGCGGGGTCGGGTCGATCGCCGGCCAGTGGCTGAAAAGCCTGGGTGCGCAGGCGGTTGGTATCGTGGGCTCGGCCGACAAAGTGGAACTGGCGCGCGCCAACGGCTATGCCCATGTGTTCGTGCACGGCCGCGACGACTGGCCGGCGCGGGTGCTGGAACTGACCGGTGGTCGCGGTGCGCCGGCGGTCTACGATTCGGTCGGTCGCGCCACCTGGGAAAGTTCGATCGTCTGCCTGGCGCCGCGCGGCTGGATGGCCTGCTTCGGCAGTTCGTCCGGCGCGGTGCCGCCGGTGTCGCTCGAACAGTTGCGCCAGAAGAGCCTGATCCTGACCTGGACCAAGCTCAATGAGTACACCTCGAACGTGGCTGAACTCGAGGCCTCGGCCGCGGCGTTCTTTGCAAGTGTCGCCAGTGGCGCGGTGAAGCCGTTGGTGCACAAGACCTTGGCCCTCAACCAAGCGGCCACCGCGCATCGCCTGCTCGAAAGCCGGGCCACGCATGGCTCGCTGGTACTGATCCCTTAAGGAAACATTGAATACGTCCGTAGGTTGAGAAAGCTGCTTCTGCAACCATTTGAATTGAAAAGAGCTTCCGTTCGACAGTCCGCATTCCAGGGACTTATTCAGCGTTTTCCTAACTCTGGAGCCTGCAATGGTCATCGATCACCGCGCCTACACCCTCAATTCCGGCACTGTCGCCGCCTTTATCGAGCTGTTCGAGAAAGAGGGGCTGGAACCACAGCTGCGCATCCTCGGCAATTTCATGGGCATCTATCGCACCGAATTCGGCAACATCAACCAGATCATCATGATGTTCGCCTACGCCGATACGGCTGAGCGCCAGCGCCGCCGCGACCAGCTCTACAAGGACCCGGCGTTCCAGGCCTACCTGGTGAAAGTGCGGCCGTTTCTCAAGGACCAGCAGGTCAGCCTGCTGACACCGTCGAAATGCAATCCGCCGTTCGGCGACTTCGGCCAGGCCGCGTGACCCGGCGTAACTTCGCACACCCTCAAGGACGTCCAGCATGCCCGTTCAACCCGCCGCCAAGGCTGCATTCGAATACACCGTCGACGTTGTGATCATCGGCGCCGGTGCCTGCGGCCTCACTGCGGCGCTAGCGGCAAAAGAGGCCGGCGCCGAAGTGCTGGTACTCGAACGTGACGAGCGTCCCACCGGCAGCACCTCGCTTTCCACCGGGCTGATTCCCGCCGCCGGCACCGCCTTGCAAAAGAGCATGGGTATCGAGGATTCGCCCGAACTGCTGGCCGGCGACATCCTGGCCAAGGCCAAGCAGCAGACCGATGCGGCGATCGTGCGCATGGTGGCCGAGGCCTCCGGCCCCACCATCGACTGGCTGGCCGGCGAACACCTGGTGGAGTTCAAGTTGGTGGAAGGCTTTCTTTACCCAGGCCACTCGGTGTTGCGCATGCACGGCACACCCAACCGCACTGGTGGCGAGCTCGAGAGCGCGCTATTGGCGGCGGCCGACCGCAAGCAGATCGACTTGGTCACAGGCGCACTCGCCACCGACCTCTACGCCACGCCTGAGGGCCGGGTGGTCGCGGTGCGCTACTCCCGGCCCGATGGCACCACCGAGACCGTTGGCTGCAAGGCGCTGGTGCTGGCTTGCTGCGGCTTTGGCGGCAACAAGGAGATGGTGCGCGAATACATTCCCGAAATCGCCGATGCCGAATTCTGGGGCCATGTGGGCAACCAGGGCGATGCCATTCGCTGGGGCCGCGAACTCGGTGCGGCGCTGGCCGACCTCGGCAGCTACCAAGGCCACGGTGCGGTGGCCACGCCCTACGGCAACCCGATGAACTGGGGGCTCTTGATGCCCGGCGGCTTCCAGGTCAATGCGCTGGGAAAACGTTTTTCCAACGAAGTGCGCGGCTATTCGGAGCAGGCGGTCGACACCATCGCACAGCCTGGGCGTTTCGCCTGGAACATCTATGACGAGATCCGCGAGAAGCCGATCCTGGGTTTTACCGATTACTGGCAAGTGGCCGGTCTGGGCGGCATCAGGAAGGCGCCCACCATTCGCGCGCTGGCCGAAATGATTGGCGTGCCAGTAGATGCGTTGGAGTCCACGGTGGCCGAAGTGAACGCGATGTGCGCCGGGTCGCGCACGGATGAGTTCGGACGCGACTTCAGCGGCAAGCAGCCGCTCGTCGCGCCGTTTTGCGCGGTGAAAGTGACCGGCGCCCTGTTCCATACCCAGGGCGGGGTGGTGATCGATACCGGCGCCCGCGTGCTGCGTGCGGATGGCTCGCAGCTGCCCAACCTGTTCGCCGGTGGCGGCGCGGCGCGCGGCATGTCGGGCCCGTCGCGCTGGGGCTATTTTTCCGGCGGCGGGCTGCTGTCCGCCGTCACCCAGGGGCGGGCTGCGGGCACCAATGCCGCTGGTTTGGCGCGCATCTAACGGTCATGGCGTCAGTGCCACCCCGAACCATCGAGCCTGTCATGCCCGCGCAGGCGGGCATCCAGCGCGTTGTGCTTCCGGGTTGCCGTTT
>JAYTDE010001003.1:0-1539 GCA_043736195.1 Burkholderiales bacterium
GAGCTGCTTGCGTTTGGGGGTGAAATGCCACCATGGCGCGGGCGGATTGCCGTTCATGAAATCGACCGCCGCCATGAAGGTGTCGAGCACGCAGGGGTCGTGCCGCTTAGCGGTTACGAGGTTCAAATCCTGATACAGCTTGAAGGGGCTGCGGCGTTTCAGCGCGGCTGGCGCCGCGATACCGACGCTGCGCAAATCACGCGCCAGCGCCGGGCCGATATTCGGAATGTCTTCAAGTCGTCGGGCGGCACTGGCGTGCGCGGCTTTGGGCATGCGGGGCGCCTACGTGGCCTTCTTTTTCGGCGGTTTCCAGTTTTCCACCGTAGTCTGCTTGGCGCGCGTCAAGGTGAGCTTGCCGGCCGGCGCCTCTTTGGTGATGGTCGAACCCGCACCGATATAGGCGCCGGCGCCAATGGTCAGCGGCGCCACCAGGGTCGCATCCGACCCGATGAAGGCGCCGTCGCCGATGATGGTCTTGGATTTGTTGACGCCATCGTAATTGCAGGTGATGGTGCCGGCGCCGATATTGACCTTTTTCCCGACCTCGGAATCGCCCACGTAGGAAAGGTGATTGGCCTTGGAGCCATCACCGATGATCGATTTCTTGACCTCGACGAAATTACCGATGTGCACATGTTCGCCCAGCTGTGCCCCGGGCCGCAGGCGTGCATAGGGGCCGATGCGGCAATGCGCACCAACCTCGGCCTCTTCCAGGTGACTGAAGGCTTCAACCCGCGTGCCGGCACGGATGCGCACATTTTTCAGCACGCAGTGCGGGCCGATGTAGATATCGTTGCCCAGCACCACGTCGCCTTCGAATACGCAACCGACGTCGATGGTCACGTCGCGCCCGGCCGAGAGCATGCCGCGCACATCGATGCGCGCCGGATCCAAGAGGGTCACGCCCTGCTCCAGCAACTGGCCTGCGATATTGAGTTGATGGCGGCGTTCCAGTTCGGCCAACTGCACCTTGCTGTTGACGCCCAGGGTTTCCCACAGCGCGGCCGGTTGCGCCGAAGTCACGGCCACCCCTTCGGCTACCGCCATGGCGACGATATCGGTCAAGTAATACTCGCCCTGGGCGTTGCTGTTCGACAATTTTGTCAGCCACCCGGCGAGCCTGGCCGTAGGAATCGCCATGATGCCGGTGTTGACCTCGACGATCGCGCGCTCCTCTAAGCTCGCATCCTTGTGCTCGACGATGCGCGCGATGCGCCCGGCGCCGTCACGCACGATGCGCCCGTAACCGCCCGGGTCCGGCATATTGACCGTGAGTATGGCCAGCGCGCCGCCGGCGGCGGCATCCAGCAGGGCGCGCAGCGACTCACGCTGCGTCAATGGCACATCGCCGTAGAGCACCAGGATGATCGCATCGGCAGCGGCGCCACTCAACAGCGGAACCGCCTGCATCACCGCATGCCCGGTACCGAGTTGCGGATCCTGCTTGGCGAAATTGATGTCCGGTGCATGCAGCGCATCGCGCACGGTTTCGCCGCCATGCCCGTAAACGATAACGATGCGCGCGGCGTTGAGCGAACG
>JAYTDE010001004.1:0-2902 GCA_043736195.1 Burkholderiales bacterium
GCAACCACGCCAGCCAGAAGCAGCAGTAGCGCAACAACCTTGGGACCCGGCGCTGTATTGCCAATGTCCTTCCAGTTGACGTTCTTGAATTGGCCTGCGATATTCATGGTCGAAATCCCTCGCTATCCGGTCAGGCCTTGCCCGCGCCTGGCGCTGCGGGTTTGGCGGGCGCGGCCGGTCCGGCGGCAGGTACTGCCACCGGCGCCGGATCCTTCGGCCGAACGATCGAAACGATCATCGTGAATTCGTTGAGCCGCTTGGCTGGCCCGGGACCAGCCACCATCACCGCCTTGATCTCCACAAGTTCGGGCGTGGCCAGCCAGGTATTGCGCGTCAGGTTACGCACGTAATCTGCTACTTTCGCGTTATTCGCCGCCAGCCCGTTGACCGTTACCCTGCCACCGACCTGCTTGAGCGAGCGCAAATAGATGCCGTCAGGCGTGACTTTCACGAGTTCGTCGAGCAGGTGAACCGGCAGGTTGCGGTCGCCCTGGAGATCCTCCACCGCCTTCTTGCGGGCCTCAAGGCCGCGAATCTCATCCTCAAGCTTGGCGATTTCCTTGATATCGTCGTCGAGTTTCTTGTTCTCTTTCTCGATGAAGGCATTGGTCTCGTTCTGGGACGAAATCTGGCCGGTGATGAATCCGCCGACAACGCCCACAATCGCAGCGCCGATCGCCGCGATCACACCACACAAAATGTAGAACTGGCGGCGGCGCGCCTTTCGCTTGATTTCCCGATGCGGCAGCAGATTGATTCTAATCATGCGTCGAACCTCCTCATGGCCAATCCGCAGGCGACCATCAGCGCCGGCGCCTCGGTCGCCAATTGCTTCGGTTTGACCCGGCTTGAAAGCGACATGTTGGCGAAAGGATTGGCCACAATCGTGTTCACCTGGGTCCGGGTGGCGACGACTTCGTCAAGCCCCGGTATGACCGCGCAGCCGCCTGCCAGAACAATGTGGTCGATCTGGTTGTACGACGTGGAAGTGAAGAAGAACTGCATCGCACGGGTCACTTCCTGTGCCAGGTTTTCCATGAACGGGCGCAGGACATCCCCCTCATAGTTGTCAGGCAATCCACCCGCCTTTTTGTTTGTCTCCGCCTCCTCCGGACTCATGCTGAAAGCGCGCTGAATGTCCTGGGTAAGGTTATTGCCGCCAAATGCCTGCTCGCGGTTGTAGATCGACTGGTTGTTGCGCAGCACTGTGACGTTCATCATGTTCGCGCCGATGTCGATCAGCGCAATGGACTGGTCGACACCACTGCCAGGCAGTTGCTTTTCGATCATCTCGAAGGCCGTCTGCATTGAATAAGACTCAACATCCATGACGGTTGCCTTGAGGCCGGCGGCCTCGGCCACAGCCACCCGATCTTCGACTTTTTCCTTGCGCGAAGCGGCAATGATGACCTCCACCTCCTCGGTGCTGGTGGGCGACGGTCCAACCACCTGAAAGTCCAGGTTGACTTCGTCAAGGGCAAACGGAATGTACTGGTTGGCCTCGGTCTCGACCTGAATCTCCAGATCCTCGTCGCGCAAGCCTGCCGGAACAACGATCTTCTTGGTGATGACCGCCGCCGCCGGCAGGGCCATGGCCACGTTTCGAGTGCGCGTGGCCATCTTTTTCCAGGCGCGCTTTACGGCCTCGGCGACAGCCTCGAGGTTGGTGATGTTGCCGTCGAGAACGGCATCCTTGGGCAAGGGCTCGATCGCATAGCGTTCGATGCGGTAGGCCTGCTTCCCCGCGTCGGCTACTTCGACCAGCTTGACCGACGATGAACTGATATCCAGTCCAATCAGTGGCTGCGCCTTCGGGTTAAATATGTCGAACGCCAAAGTGTCGTCCCCCAAGAAAAGAATTTGCCTGCGCGAATCTTTTGCGAATTGCGAATCGACCCGCGCCTCAGCACATTGTCATAGTGCCCGGACGCCAACAGACCAGTTACATCCCGTCGGCATTCCGAAAAGAATCGGGCAGCGTCACCTTTGTCCTTTTGGGACAAGTGATTAGCGACAATACTCACAAATTACATTAAATCCTATCAGCAACTGCAAAGCAAGCAAACACCTTTTGGCAATTTGGCGTGTGTGGTGGATTTACCACAACGCCTGCCAGATCTTCGCCATCATCGGTCAGGGTAGGCTCATATGCCGCAGCTATAATTCATTGTCCAATAATCGCACGGTGCAGCTAGCTTGCGCTAGCACGCTTTTGCCAATCAAATCATGGCACTAACCAGGTCAGCAGTATGGTTTGCAGCAGTTTTGGCGATGTTGCTGGCGCCAGTCGCAATCGGCTTGCTGGTTTTGGCCTTCGCAGTTGGCTGGGCCTACCCGGGTCTGCCGTCGATCGAGGCCTTGACGGACTACCAGCCCAAGATTCCCCTGCGCGTCTACAGCGCGGAGGGTTTGCTGATTGGCGAGTTCGGCGAAGAGCGCCGCAACGTCGTGCGCTTCGAAGACGTTCCGCTGTTGATGAAACAGGCGATTCTTGCGGCCGAGGACGACCGCTTCTACCAGCATGGCGGCGTAGACACGATCGGGGTTCTGCGCGCAGCAATGTCCAACGTCACCAGCCCGGGAAAACAGCAGGGCGCATCGACGATCACGATGCAGATAGCCCGAAATTTCTTTATTTCGAGCGAAAAAACCTACACCCGCAAGTTCTATGAGGCGTTGCTGGCGTTCAAAATCGAATCCAGTCTGACCAAGGACAAGATTTTCGAGATATACATCAACCATATTTTCCTGGGACAGAGGGCCTATGGTTTTTCCTCCGCCGCCCAGATTTATTTCGGGAAGCAGTTAAAGCAGATCAGTCCGGCGGAAGCGGCCATGCTGGCCGGGTTGCCAAAGGCGCCTTCCGCCTTCAATCCGGTAGTCAATCCTAAGCGAGCCAAGA
>JAYTDE010001005.1:0-3190 GCA_043736195.1 Burkholderiales bacterium
ATCCGTTCTCGCGCATGCCTTGCTTGAAGGCGGCAAACCGGGCCGTGTTCGCTGCCGCACTGGTCGTTGCGAGGATCCCGATGCGCGCCGGTGGTCCGCTGCCCTGGGCATGCGCCTCAGGGCCGCCGGTGAGTTCGCCGACAAGCACAGTGGTGAGCATGCCTGCGCCGAGGGCGCCGAGCAATCTGCGGCGGCGCTGCAGCGCCGCTTCGCTTTGCTGCGGAAGTTGTTGGAGCATCTGACAGTGCGTGTTGTTCATTTTGTCGATCCTCCAAAATCCGCTCCCACCAAAGTTTGCATGCCGTCGATGTCTATAAACCCGCCCGCACCAGGGGTTTGGGGCCGATGCCCAATACCAGAATTGACACCCTCGTTATTGACGCACCCGTTGCTGACCCACCCGTTGCTGACCCACCCGTTGCAATGATTCATTCAATCACCCGATCCGCGCGCAGCATGAACGCCTTGGGCAGCGTGATGCCGAGCGCCTTGGCGTTGCGCAGGTTGACCACCATCTCGAAGCGCGTCGGCTGCTCGACCGGCAGGTCGGCCGGCTTGGTGCCGGCCAGGATTTTTTTTACGTGGAGCGCGGCGTAGCGAAACATCTCGGTGTAGGGCGCGGCATACGAGATCAGGCAGCCGGCATCGACGAATTCGGCTTCCGGGGCGAACACCGGAATGCGCGCCTTGAGCATGGCCGCTGATATGCGATCGCGCTCGGCAAAAAACGGTGCGTGGGTCAGGATCAGCAGTGCATCGAGGCGGTGCTGGGCGATGGCCTCGAGGGCGGCATCGAGCACTGCGGGCGCGGCCACGTCGAACTTGCGCGCGCTCATCCCGAACCCGGTGGCCGCGGAGCTGACCCCATCGAACATTTTTGCGTGCGGCGGGTTGGTTGCCGCCGCCAGCACGGCAAGGCGCTTGGCGCGCGGCAAGGCTTCGTGCAGCAACTCGACGTGCTTGAGGGCCAGTTCGTCTCCCTGGCCGGTGACGCCGGTGGTGTTGCCGCCGGGCCGTCCCAGGCTCGCCACCAGGCCGCTGCCAACCGGGTCGGGCGTGGCGACGAACACGATCGGAATGGTCTTGGTGGCCGCCTGCGCCGCGCGCACCGACGGCACCGCCACCACCACGAACACCGCAGGGTTGCGCTGCATCGCCTGCTGCACCAGCGCGGGGAAGCGCTCAAACTGGCCTTCCGCATAGAGTACTTCCATCACGTAGTGCCGGCCTTCGATCAGGCCGTTGATGCGCAGGCCGTCCTGGAAGGCGCCGATCCGGGTCGCGCTTTGCGTCGCACCGATCGGGGAAATAAAAACGATGCGCGGAAGTGGCAGCGGTTGGGGTGCTTGGGCCAGTGCGATGCGCGAAGCGGTGAGGGCGCCCGCACCCAGGGTAATGAGCATTTTGCGGCGATGGTTCATGTCCAATCCTCTCTTGACTCAGGTGAAAAATGGCTTGCCCCGCGGCTTCAGGCGATCAGGGTGTCGGGCGATGCCCTGATGCTGTTGCAGCGCGTGTGGTGTGAAGTTTCATTCGATCACTCTCTCGGCCTGTATCAACAGCGATTGCGGGATCCTGATGTCGAGCGCCTTGGCGGTTTTCAGGTTGATCACCATCTCGAACTTGGTTGGCTGCTCGACCGGCAGATCGGCGGGCTTGGCGCCGGCGAGAATTTTCTTCACATAGGTGGCCGAGCGGCGGAACATATCGAGATTCGATGGCCCGTAGGAGAGCAGACCGCCGGCTTCTGTGAATACCACGTCGGGGCCGAATGCCGCGATGCGGTTGTTGAGCGCAAACGTCGAGATCCGTTGTGGTTGTGGCTCGGCCAGCAACATCCCGTCGCGCAGTATCACCAGCGCATCGGGACGCTCCCTGGCGATGGCGGCAAACGCGGCATCAAGCGCGGCCGGCGTTGCGGATTCAAGCGCGCGTGACTCGATGCCGAATTTAAGCGCTGCTGCGCGCACCTGTTCACCCAATTTTGCATGCGACGAATTGTCCGGGTTGATCAGCAGCGCGATGCGTTTGGCGCGCGGCAGGGCTTCACGCACAAATTCGACAAACTTGGCAGTGGTGTCTTCGGACTGGTTCGACAGCCCGGTGGTGTTGCCGCCGGGCCGTGCCAGGCTCGCCACCAGCCCGCTGCCGACTGGGTCGCTGATGGAGATCATTACGATCGGCACCGTGTGGGTGGCCTGTTGCGCCGCGCGTATCGCAGCGGCAATAGGCGAAACGATGACCGCCGGCCCGCGCTGCAACAGTTCTTTGGCGAGGGCGGGAAAACGCTCGTAACGGCCTTCCGCGTAGACCACGTCGAGTACGTAATGTGTGCCTTCGATCAGGCCGTTATCAAGCATGCCTTGCTTGAAGGCGGCGAGCCGGGTCGCGTGCGCCGCCGCGTTGGTCGGTGCGATCCATCCGATGCGCGCCGGTGGTGCGCTGCCCTGGGCATGTGCGGTGATGCCGCTGGTGAGTTCAGCGGTGAGCGCGCCTGCACCGAGGATGACGAGCGATCTGCGGCGCTGGTTCATGGAATGTTTCATTCGATCACCCTCTCGGCCTGTATCAACAGCGATTGCGGGATCCTGATGCCGAGCGCCTTGGCGGTTTTCAGGTTGATCACCATGTCGAACTTGGTTGGCTGCTCGATGGGCAGGTCGGCGGGCTTGGCGCCGGCGAGGATTTTCTTCACATAGGAGGCCGAGCGGCGATGCATGCCAAGAATCGATGGCCCGTAGGAGAGCAGACTGCCGGCCTCTGCGAATTCCGCGTCGCCGCCAAATGCAGCGATACGGTGTTTGAGCGCAAACGCCGAGATCCGCTGGTGCTCGCCGCTTAGCATCGCATCGCGCACCACCACCAGCGCATCGGGGCGCTGCTTGACAATCGCGGCAAATGTGGCCTCGAGCGCGGCCGGCGTTGCTGCTTCAAACGCGTGCGTCTCGATGCCGGATTTAAGTGCAGCGGCGCGCACCTGTTCTCCCAGTTTCAGGCTTGACGGATTGCCCGGGTTGATCAGCAGCGCGATGCGTTTCGCGTGCGGCAGGGTTTCACGCACAAATTCGACAAATTTGGCCATGGTGTCTTCGCCCTGGGTCGACTGCCCGGTGGTGTTGCCGCCGGGCCGCGCCAGGCTTGCCACCAGGCCGGTGCCGACCGGATCGTTGACGCCGGTCGTCACGATCGG
>JAYTDE010001006.1:0-5398 GCA_043736195.1 Burkholderiales bacterium
CGTCGAAGCCGCGCGCGCACGCGATTTCCTGCGCAGCGAGCGCATCATGAACCTTACCTTCGAGGCCTGGGGGCGCAAGGTGCAAAAAATGCAAAGGCCAGGCGCATGAAGCAAGTTGAACTTTGGCTCAACCGGACGCTCGGCATTTCCGCGTCGCTGATTCTTTTCACGCTGATGCTGCTCACCATGGCCGATGTGACCGGCCGCAAGCTCGACGTGCCGATTCGCGGCGGCGTCGAGATGGTGGAGATCCTGCTGGCCATGCTGATCTTCGCCGGTCTTCCGCTGGTTACCAAGGCGCGCCAGCACATCGTGATCGATACCCTTGAAGGCTTCATGTCACGCACCGTGCGGCGTGCGCTGGATGCATTTGCCAACGCCTTGTGCGCCGTGACCATGTTCGGCATGGCGTGGATGTTCTACAGCAAGCGTGTGACCAGGGTGGTCGAGGCTGGCGACACCACCAGCGTGCTCAAGATCGAGCTGGCGCCGGTGGCCTACTTTCTGCTGGCGATGCTGGTGGTGACCGCGCTGATCCATGTGGCATTGATGTTCGTGGCGCCGTCCGAGGGCGATGGCGGGACCGCGATATGATCCCGGCCTTGATCGGATTCGTGGTGATGTTGCTGCTCGCCTTCGGGCGGGTGCCGATCGCGCTGGCGATGGGCCTGACAGGGTTTGCCGGCCTGGCCATCTTGAAGGGCATCAATCCGGCGATGGCTTCAGTGGCGGCCACCTTGTGGGAGTCGGGCTTTCAGATCACCCTGTCGGTGATTCCGTTGTTCATCCTGATGGGCAACTTCGTCACCAAGGCCGGCATGGCACGCGAGCTGTACAAGGCCACGCATACATTTGTCGGCCATCTGCGCGGCGGCCTGGCGATGGCCACCGTGATGGCGTGCGCCGGCTTCGGCGCGATCTGCGGCTCGTCGATCGCCACCGCCGCCACCATGACCAAGGTGGCCTATCCCTCAATGAAGGAGGTAGGTTACAGCGACGAACTGGCGACCGGCGCGATCGCGGCCGGCGGAACGCTGGGGATCCTGATTCCGCCCTCGACCATCATGGTGATCTACGGCATCATGACCGAGACCAACATCGGTGCGCTGTTCGCCGCCGGCGTGTTGCCTGGTCTGCTCGCGACGATCCTGCTTTGCATCGCGGTCCAGTACGTCACCTGGCGCAATCCGGCGGCCGGCCCGCGCGACAAGCGTGCAACCTGGCACGAGCGCTATGTCGCGATGCGCGGCATCTGGGGAGTGGTGGTGCTTTTCATGGTCGTGATGGGCGGTATCTACGGCGGGCTTTTCACCGCCACCGAGGGCGCCGGGGTAGGCGCTTTCGGAGCCTTTGTTTTCGCCGTGGCGCGGCGTACCTTGACCTGGAAAATCCTTTATGAGGTCCTGATCGAAAGCGCGCGCACCACCGCGATGCTGTTCTTGATCCTGATTGGCGCGCTGATCTTCGCCAACTTCATCAATTTCACCTCGATGCCGAACGACTTGCGCGATTTCGTCGCGCAGTACCAGATCAGCCCGATGGTGGTGATGATCGCGATTTGCGTGATTTACGTGGTGCTGGGTACCGCGATGGAAGAGCTGTCGATGATTCTTCTGACCGTGCCGATTTTCTTTCCACTGGTCGTGGGTCTCGGGTTCGATCCAGTCTGGTTCGGCATCATCATCGTGGTGGTGGTGGAGATCGGGCTAATTTCACCGCCGGTGGGCATGAACATGTTCGTGGTGCGCAGCCTGTTGCCCTCGGTATCGACGGCAACCATTTTCCGCGGCGTTACCCCGTTCGTGGTTGCCGACGTGATTCGGCTGGCGATACTGGTGGCGTTTCCCGCCATCAGCCTGTGGTTGCCACAGGTGCTCAAGATTTAGACCGCCAGGGATCGAGCCTGCCGTTGCCGGGCTTCAAATGCATGAGGTCGCGTGCGAAGCCAGGTGATCCTGTTGGTGCCACCGGCGGGACAGGTTACGCGGCTTGCGAGCCGCGTGCCTTGACCGCGGCAACCGCCTTGGCTTGCGCAAAATCGCTGCTGTAGCCGGTTGCATAGAGGCAGCATGCAAGCTGGTTGATCAGGGGCCGCGGTATCGGATGCTCGCCCTCGAGGGTCGCCCGAATCCAGGTTGCGGTAGTCTTCGCATCGCATTCTTCCGGTAGCGCAGGCAGGTTTTTGATCACGCCATGCTCTGCCTCAAACAGCACGTCGGAGTGGCCACCGGCGAAGAACTCGATCTGCGGCCGGCGCTTGGGGTTGGCGAACGCTTCGCCTTCGGTGCCACGCATCAGCAAGGCCGCACCGGTGCTTTCGGCGAAAAAGTCACGCAGCTTGTCGGCGTATGCGGGGTGGGTCACACTGACCATGCGCAGGCCGCCGGCCCCATCAGCCGAAAACGGGTCGATCAGCTTGGCTATCGTGTGTGCGGTGTTGCGAACCCCAAGCCGATTGCGCAGCGACAACAGATTTGACAGGCCGGGTGACAGCGCGCCGATAGGCACGAAAGCAACCCCGTCGCGCGCAAGGACTTCCTGAGCCAGGCGGCTGTTGGCTTGCGGCAGGATGCCGAGTTCACGCAGCACATACGCTGCGGCGACGCGCCCTTCGCTGTCGAGCACACCGTGGATTAGTACCGGAATGCCCAGGCGCTTGAGCAACATCACCAGCAGAGGCATCAGGTTGGCCTGGCGCCGCGCCCCGTTGTAGCTCGGTATGACAACCGGCTTCAAACCCGGGTCAGGCGATTTGAGTTGCGCAATGCGCTCGTCTAAGGCTGCGTGAAAGCCCAACAGCTCCGCCAGGGCTTCGGTCTTGAAGCGCAGCGATTGCATGATGGCCCCGAGTTCGAGGTCGGGTACGCCGCCATCGAGCATGGCGCCAAACAAGGAACAGGCCTCGTTGTACCCCAGGTCACGCGAACTGCGTTCACCGCGGCCGATTTCCTTCAAATATGCAGCGAACGACATCATTGGCGAGCGGTGGCAAACGCTGCGGCGGGCAGCACGGGCAGGTTGCGGGCAGGCCATGCAGCCGGGTCTCCCGGCCGGCTGGGAATCGGGTGTGCTCGTGTCATCGATATCGTTGTCACTGCAGGCCTTCGGGTGATTGCTGGGCACGCACCAAAGTTAACGCAACTGCCATGCCAGGCGCATGTTGCAGCGCAAGAGAGTGCTGGCCACAAGGTGGACCATTCTTTTGTAAACTTGCGGCCGGATCGCGTACCACTTCCCTGGAGAGGCCGCATGTTTGCCATTGTGTATAAAGAGGATCGGGTTCCGATGTGCGCGCGACTGCGGGAATCCGGCCCCGACGCGGTCGTGGTCTGGGACAGCGAGCCGATAGCGCGCGCATTTCTCGAATCCAAGGGCGCGGAAGTTGTCGCCGGCTATGCGGTGGTGGCGATTTCCGACGAATCGCTCAAGGACATGGCGCTCGCCATGGGTGTCAAGGAAGAGGAAATCGAACTAGCCCCGTTTCCTGCCTGAAGCGCGGCGCGCCGCAGGGCCGCTTTTGGGCGATGCGCGGTCGCGGGCGATTGAATTCGCTACGCAACCCCGAATCACCGATGGCACGGGCGACCGCGAAATGCGGCAGTTGCGAGCAATGCCCGCTCGCAGCGACCAAGCCAAAGGCGGACACGCTGGAAGTGTGGTGGCGATTTGCAGGTCGCCTGCCGGCGATTCATGTCCGCGCTGTCTTTCAATGCACTAACTTCGTCGCCATGCATCATCTTGATGCATTCGCGCTCGCTCACTTTGCTGGAACTGGCCCGGACTCGGTTCGTCTCGGCTGCATGAATGGCGCAATGCCCTTGAATGCTGGTAGCTAAAGTGCGCGGCGCAGCCATAGAGCCAGCAGCCTGTCGGACTTAGGAATCGTCGGCTGCAAATCGGCCGCAGCGGTCCATTTTTCACCGCCTTCTCGGCCCATAGCTGGGCTATGGGCCTTCGAATTCGACAAAAACTGTCCTCGCTGGGGCCGATTTTCACTTTCGACGAACTAAGCCCGACAGGCTGCTAGTGCGCAAGAGTTGATCGCAGCGCTCGGTCACGCGGCGGCGGGCACGCGTTGCGCTGCTTTTGCGAGCCGCTTGATCGTCTCAAGATGCCGCCCGCTTGATATCGAAATCACTTTAAATAAAGCACTTTAAGTAATTGAAGCAAGATCTTGTGTCGAAAGCTTAAATTATTGTAAACCGATGATTTGAAAGACTTTTTTGCTTGAAAGCTCTTGTTGCAGGTCACTATTTGCCAGTAGGATCGCATCTCAATGTGCGATTTCGCACGCGAAACCATGGCAACGTTCAAAACACTACGCAGCGCGCGCGGCTTGCGAACTTCCACTCTGGCGTGTCTTGTGGCGATGTTGGCCATCACGCGCACGGTGGCGGCAGAGGAAGTTGCCTTGCCCGGGGCTCCGGCAACGGTATCGCTGGTAGCCTTGCATTCCGCTCTCAAGTTCAGTCTGGCTACATCTGCACTCAAGGCGCATGACGCGGCCACCGCGGCGTTTGACGAGCAGGTACGGCGGGTTGCTGAGGGCTTGTACGCAGCGTCGGCCGCGCTGTACCGGGATGCCACTGCGCGTATCGGCCGTTTCGATGTGTTCATTGCCGATTCGGCTCAGGCATCGGCGTTGTCCAGCGCCACCGGCCGTATCGCGGTCAGTAGCGGCATGGCCGACCTCAAACCAACCGACGACTGGTTGGCCTTGGTGCTGGCACGCGAGATGGGACATGTGCTTGCCGGGCATCATGACAACAATTCAACGGCCTCCCTGGTTACTTCGGTATTGATGAATCTGGTGCTGCCAGGCAGCGGTTTGATCAAGAGTGCGATTTCGTTTGCGAGTTCCCAGGTCGCTGCCGTGGCGGGGCGCGAGCGGCAAATTGGTGAGGCCGATGAGATTGCCTTCAAGCTGTTGGAGGCGACCGGCTACACACCCAAGTCGCTGGCTCTCAATTTGGCCTTGGGCCCGAGTGATGCACAGCTTGGCAAGTCAGCATGGGCCGAGGCTTTCAGCACTTCGTCGAAGGCGCTGGTCGCGCGTGTGCGCGGTGTTCCGCCGGCCACACCTGTAGTGGCCGTCCACGATGGCGGTGTTGCCGCGCCTGCGCTGGTGGCGTCAACCGAAGCGCATCTACGCGCCGCGCCGATTCAGCCGGTTTCGCGTATCGCGCCTGAGGCTATTGTGGTGCGCGGGCGGCCGTCCGGCATGCCGGGCCCACTGATGCTTGGCGGGCAGCCCATGCCCTTCAGGCGTATCGAGTAGGGCTACTAGCAGCCTGTCTCACTTAGGAAACGTCGGCTGCAAATCGGCCGCAGCGGTCCATTTTTCACCGCCTTCTTGGCCCATAGCTGGGCTATGGGCCTTCGAATTCGGCAAAAACTG
>JAYTDE010001007.1:0-3417 GCA_043736195.1 Burkholderiales bacterium
CTGCTTCGGCGGCGCGCAGCAAATGGTAGTGCGAGGCGATCGCCAGCGGCCAGATCAGCCAGCCGAAAACAGCAAACGGATGGCGGTTGATGTCGATGGCCCACAAAAGGGTCAGCACCAAACCTGGCAGCAGCGCCAGCACCGTTCGTGCCGCATGCGGCCAGGCCAGGGCACGCCCGAGCAGGTGAAAAACCCAGGCGCTTGCCACGAAAAACACGGTCACGGCTTGTGGCTCGCCGCTGGGCCGGCTCCATGCACCGATTTCGGCCACACCGGCCACCACCCAGGCCGCGGCACCCAACACGAAAATGGCCGGCGCCGAGCGCCGCTCGAAATCGCCGAAGCGTTCACCATGCCGCACGATCAGGCGCGCGGTGAACAGAGCGGCGGCGGCAATCAGGGCCAGCCCCAGCCATTGCGCGTTGAGCACCGGCCACTGGCTGCGTAACCCATCGCCCCAGTGCGCCAGGAACGTAGCCGCACCGCCTGCCTGCACCAGATAGCCGAATGCGCGTGCCAGCCACTTGTTCTGGCGCGATCCGGCCCACACGATGGCAGCGCCTTCGACCGCCCAGGTGGCCGAGGTCCAGCGCCCATCCAGCGCCAGCGGCACCGCAAGGGTGAGGAAGATCACGCCGAGTGCCAGGAAACTCTCGGCCAGCAGGCGCAGGTCGTAGCAACGCCGTGCCAGCAACCAGCGCGTCAGGCCCAGGTAGAAAAACGCAACCGCGACCGCCGAATAAGCCGCGCCGTACTCGAAGTCACCCACCAGCCTGGCCTGCAGGCCGAAGGCGATCATCGGCGTGCCGAACACCAGTGTGCCGTCGACCACCGAGCGCAGGCGCGGCGCCTCGCGCAATGCGTAGAGCACCGCGATGGCAACATAAAACAGGAAGACCAGGATGAGGAAGGGTTCGGTGCTCGCAAAATGCTCGGGCCGGTATGACCAGGCGCCCCACAAGGAACCGATGCCGAATGTAAAGACAAACCCGATCAGGTTGAGCAAGCGCCAGCTGCGAAACCAGGCGATGGCGAAAATGCCGGTGTTGAGCAGCGCATAGAAGGAAAACAGCGCGACATGGGAACCGCCGCCGCTTGATGCAAGAACCGGTGCGAGGAAGCCGCCCACCGAGCCGAATGCCGCCAGGGCGAGCGAATTTTGCAGCACGGCCAGTGCCGCCGACAGACCCACCACCGCCACCATCAGCGCAAACGCGAAGCCGCCGGGCAGCAACTGGTAAAAGCGGAAGGCCCCGAAGATCGACAGATAGAGGATGCCGATGCCGGCGCCCTGCAGGGCCAGCCCGTAGGCCGACTGCGCCGCGCCCCGATCGCGCAGCCGGAATCCGCCAACCAGGAATGCGATGCCCGCCGCGGCCACGCCGGCCAGGCGCAGCTCGATCGGCAGTATCCCGCTGTCGGCTGCGTACTTGATCAGAAACGCCACGCCGAAGAAAAGAATGATGATGCCGACCTTGAGGACCGTATTGCCGCCCACCAGCCACTGCATGATGGGTTCAAGCACGGACGGCCGGCGCGGCTCCGCTTCGGTTGCCGGTGGCGCTTGATCAGGCTGGTCCGCGGCGGAAGCGACCGGCGCGACGCTGCCATTGAGCGCGACACCCGCCGTGACGGGCAGGAGATCCGGCGCATGCGTGGCCGGATCGGACGAAAGCTGCTCGCCTGGCGCGACGGCCGCCGCCTGCTCGCCCGCCACGTTGGCCAGACCCGGCCCTGCATCGAATGCGCGCGCGGGAACGGCGCGCACCTCCGCCTGCCCTTCGAGCCGCTTGAGCCGCACATGCAGGTCTTCGATCAGGCGCAGGATGCGCGCGATCTCGGCAGTGGCAGCGTCGCTGGCTGCGGCGGCCGGCGGCGCGCCGCGCTTGCGAAAGAAATCCACCGCGCCCCCGCCCAGGAAGCCGAGCAGCATCCAGGTAAGGGCGGCTTCGAAACGCCCCACTACCAGCCCGAACAGTAAGCCCGCCAATCCTCCCAGCCATTTCATGGCTTACCTCCAGTCGCCGCGCAAGGCGGCGGTGGCTGCGTGCAGCGCGTCCGAGGTCACGGTTTGCGGCGCCCACTCGGGCGCAACCTTGATGGCGATACGCGAAAACAGCCCGCGGCGCAGCGGCCGCGTCATCGCCGGCCCGTCCTTGCGGCTGAAGAAGGACCCCCACAAGCCGGACAGCGCGATCGGTACCACCGGCACCGGAGTGCGTGCAAGGATGCGGGCGATCCCGCCCTTGAACGGATAGAGCTCGCCGGTATCGGTGATCCTGCCTTCGGGGAAGATACACACCAGGTCGCCCTCCTTGAGCGCCTGCGCCACCTGATCATAGGCCTGCTCCAGCAACTGCGCGTTCTCCTTCGCCGGTGCGATCGGGATCGCGCGACCGGTGCGGAATACGAATGACATGACCGGGATACTGAAAATCCTGTGATCCATCACGAAACGGATCGGCCGCGGGCAGGCTGCGGTGATGATCAGCGCGTCGACAAAGCTGACGTGGTTGCAGGTCAGCAATGCGGGCCCGCTGTCGGGAAAGTTCGCCACCCCTTCCTTGTGCAGCCGATAGACGCTGTGGATCAAAAGCCAGCACAGAAAACGCATGAGGAATTCCGGTACCAGGGTGTAGATGTAGACCGCCACGGCGGCATTGAGAATCGCTGTGACCAGGAACAATTGCGGAATCGAAAAGCCGTTCGACAACAGTGCACCGGCCAGGAGGCTCGACGCGATCATGAAAAACGCGTTAAGGATGTTGTTGGCGGCGATGATGCGGGCCCGGTGCGACGCTTCGCAGCGGGTCTGGATCAGGGCGTACAGGGGTACCGAGTAGAAGCCTGCGAACATCGCCAGCAGGAACAGGTCGGCCAGCACCCGCCAGTTGGCGGCGTGCGCCATGAAGCTGCCAATGCCGACTAAGGACGCGGGCTGCAGCGCATGGGTGGCGGCGTACAGGTCGAGCGCGAAAACGCTCATGCCGATCGAACCGAATGGCACCAGGCCGATCTCGACCTTGTGACCGGACAGGCGTTCGCACAGCAGGGACCCGGCGCCGATACCGATCGAAAATACCCCGAGCAAGAGCGTCACCACGTTCTCATTGCCACCCAGAACGTCCTTGGCAAAGGGTGAAAACGAGGTCAGGAAGGTGGCACCGAAAAACCACAGCCAGGAGATTCCCAGCATCGACAGGAACACCGTGCGGTTACCCCGCGCCAGCTTGAGATTGGCCCAGGTCTCGGAGAACGGGTTCCAGTTGATCTTCAACGCGGCGTCGCTGGGAGGCGAGAGCGGCACAAAGCCCGACGCCACCCGGCCGGCCAGCGCGATCACGACACAGGCCGAGGCCACGTACAGCGGCCCGTGGCCGGGAATCGCCGCCAGCACGCCGCCTGCCATGGTGCCCA
>JAYTDE010001008.1:0-3122 GCA_043736195.1 Burkholderiales bacterium
ACCCCTCGCGCGATCACGCTGGTCTCGAATCCGGCATGGGCCAGCCGGGCGGCCAGGACACCACCGATGGCACCGGCGCCGACGACACAGAATTTCAACGCGGCCTCCCGAGCCAAGGCCTCGTCCGTTGTTTCGCCACGCGCGGACAGGCAATGCGCGCAAACCCCGCAAAGACCTGCTTACGCATGAGCCGCCGCGCGCAGCGCCTGCTTTTCCGCACTCCAGGCCGCGATCTCGGCATGCGCGCTGGCTTTCTTTTGCGCCATGTAACCCGGCGGTTCAAGACGTACCGTCAATTCCAGGCGGAAGCCGTTGGGGTCGAAAAAATAGATCGAATGCACGAAATGATGATCGGTCGGCCCCAGCACCTCGACGCCGGCGGCCATCAGGCGCGCCTTGGCCTCCAATAGCTCCTGCATCGACCCCACCTCGAAGGCGATGTGGTTAACCCAGGCCGGGGTGTTGGGCGACGGCAGCGCGGCCACGTCGTCACCGAGATCGAAAAAGGCGATGTAGGAGCCGTCGCGCAACTGGAAAAACAGGTGCACATAAGGGCAGTATTCCCCGGTGGAGGGCACATTGTCGGCGCGAATCAGGTGCGCCAGCGGCAGCCCCAGCAGGTCTTCGTAGAAAGCCCTGGTCTCTTCCGCATCGCGGCAGCGCCAGGCGAAATGGTGCAGGCCCTTGACCGGCACCGCGGCCGGGGCTGTGGATGGAGCGATCGGCGCGTGCATGACAGCTGACATGGGGACTCCTTGTGCAAAAACGGGCGAATCGACCGACGGGTGGAATTTTCCTGGCACCGCGACGACGCGCAAAAATTACGAATAGCGCAATTGATTGTCTAATCCGTAAATGTTAATCTGAACTCGACTCGGGGTCAACTTTACCCCGTGGAAGCACTGATGGCGAAGCCGAAAACCACAAAAACACAAGCTCCAGCGCGCCGCCACGGCATCCAGTCAGTCGAGGTGGCAGGCCCCCTTCTGGCAGCGCTGGCCGCAGTGGAAGCGCCGCTGATGCTCAAGGATCTGGCTGCCGCGGCGCACATGCCGGCAGCCAAGGCGCACCGCTACCTGGTGAGCCTTTCACGGCTGGGACTGGTCAGCCAGGATGCGGCGACCGGCCGCTACGATCTGGGACCGTTTGCCCTGGAACTGGGCGTGGCCGCGCTCGGCCGCCTGGACGCGGCGCGTCCGGCGAACGATGCCGCCGAGAAATTGCGCGACGATCTCGGCGAAACCGTGGTGCTGGCGGTATGGGGCCCGCTTGGCGTCACCCTGGTACGCATCGCCGAGCCGGTGCGCGCCATCACCGTCTCGATGCGCGCCGGCGCGGTGGCGCCCCTGACCGCCTCGGCCGCCGGCCTGCTGTTCGCCGCCTACCTGCCGCCGGCGGCCACCGCCGCGGCGCTCAAACGCGAACTCGATGCCAACCGCAAGAGCGGCAATCTGCAGGCGCCAAGCACACGCGAGGCGCTCGACCGCTTGCTTGAAGAAGTGCGTGCGGTCGGCATGTCGCGCGCGGTCGGTGCCTTCGCCCCCGGCGTGAATTCATTCGCCGCGCCGATTTTCGATCACACCGGACGCATCGTTTTCGCCCTGACCATCATCGGCTATGCAGGGCACCTGGGTGAGGATTTTTCTTCACGCGCGGCGATAGCACTGGCGCAAGCGGCGCGCAGGGCGTCTGCGCTGCTTGGATTTCGGCGGAATCTAGGCGCATGATTGCGGGAGATCGGCGTCAAAACAAGGCTTCGCAGACAACGACCAAGAACAGGCCCGCAGCTAGAATCAACAGCCCTCCGCGGGAGCAGATATGCAGTTCCCGCAGCATCCGGGCCCGCCGTCGCGAACGTATAACCCCTTGCTCGTCGGCATTTCGCGCGACTGCGCGAGCTTGCACCGCAGGTTCGGCGTGTCCGGGCTGCCGTTCGCAAGTCGCCAGCCTTGATGACTCGATCAGGGCATCGAGCGCCCGGGCCAGGGCTTGACTGGCGGCGCGCACCGTTGCCGCGGCAGCGCCGCAATCCGGATCGAGCCGACCGACGCGCTCGGCCATCAGATCGCTCAGGCCTTCGATCGCTCGCATCGGCGTACGAAGATCGTTCTCGAAGCAGCAGGAAAGGAAATCGAATGTGTCATGGGCAGCCTGCAAGTCGGCGACTCGGCGGCGCACCTGGCGATCCACTTGCGTCGCGATCGCCGCTTCGGATCCCGATGGCGAAATTTCCGCCGACACATTGACCATTGATCCCGCCATGGTGGATTTACCATCAAGCGCCGCTGCGCAACGCGCGGGGTCGCCGTCTTTCCTGGATGCGGGCCCACCGGGGCAGCGCAGCGCCTGCTGCGCGTCATGTTCAACAAAATCCGTCAAAAGTGCCATGTTCAGCTCCTTGCTTCTACCCCGCAGCTCTTCGCCCGGCTTGCATCTACAACCAGAAACGTCGCCCCGCAAAAGCTCTGAGACGGTTGTGTACCTGCGGCACACACCCCGCTACCTGATAGCGGCACCAGACCGGGACGAAGTGCCGGTGGTCAGGTACCCAAATCATCAGGCGCTCGTCTTTTCCAACACCGCGAAGGCGATATTCATCCCCGGATCGAAAAACGTTTCGATCTCGCCACGACCAGTCGCGGGTAGTGCATCGAACAACTCGGTGACTTGCTCCATGTCGCGATAAATCAGCCACCAGTCCATGAAGGCTTCCATGTAGCCGACATCGGGCACATTTGGCACAAAATTGGCCACCAGCACCCGGCCACCCGGATCGAGTGCCTCGAACATGAGTTGCAGCAGGCGAATTGCCACCTTGTCATCCAGATAGTCGTACAAGCCAGCGGCGTAGATCAGGTCGCATTTGGGCAAGTGAAGGCGCTCGCTTATGATCTGCCGCACCGAACCATGGCGCGCCTCAACACCCTGCGTGCCATATTCGGCATCAACCACCGAAAGCGGTTCGTCGTCCTGGTCG
The DNA here is from genome assembly GCA_043736195.1 of Burkholderiales bacterium. Classification (GTDB taxonomy): domain Bacteria; phylum Pseudomonadota; class Gammaproteobacteria; order Burkholderiales; family JAEUOS01; genus JAEUOS01. The sequence continues at coordinate 2,978 of JAYTDE010001008.1, forward strand.
ATGGCAAGAAATTTGCCAAGCTTCCCGGATTGAAACGCAAGCGATAGATCCGCTTCTCGCAGATGTCCGCAGGCGATCGACACAACACTGCTGTTACCGGGTCCGAGTCGCGCGGCGGTCTTGTCGATCAGCCGCGCCAGGACCT
>JAYTDE010001009.1:0-1702 GCA_043736195.1 Burkholderiales bacterium
TGAGTATCCGGCGCCCCGATGATTGGCACGTGCACCTGCGCGACGAGCGTATGCTGGCCGCAGTCCTGCCCGCGACTGCCGGCATCTTCGCCCGCGCCATGGTGATGCCTAACCTCCAGCCGCCGGTCACCACCGCCAAGGCGGCCGCTGCCTATCGCGCGCGGATCATCGCGGCACTGCCGCGTGAGTCTCGCTTCACGCCGCTCATGACTTGCTATCTGACCGACACCATCGATCCCACCGATCTGGCGGTAGGATTCCGCGCCGGTATTTTCACGGCGGCCAAACTCTATCCCGCTGGCGCAACCACCCATTCGCAAGCCGGCGTCACCGCCATGCCGCGGATCCACCGCACCTTGGAGACCTTGCAGACGCTAGGGATGCCACTGCTCGTGCATGGCGAGGTGGTGGATGAGGAGGTGGATGTATTCGATCGGGAAGCGGTCTTCATCGAACGTGAGATGGTGCCTCTGCGGCGAGATTTTCCCGAGCTGAAGCTGGTGTTCGAACACATCACCACCCAGGAAGCCGTCGAGTTCGTGACCGAAGCGCCGGGTCCTACCGCCGCCACCGTGACGCCGCACCACCTCATGATTAATCGCAATGCGATGTTCGCCGGCGGGATCCGTCCGCATGCCTACTGCTTACCGGTCGCGAAGCGGGAGCAGCATCGATTGGCGCTGCGCCAGGCCGCCACTTCGGGCAATCCGCGATTTTTTTTAGGCACCGATTCGGCGCCTCATCTGCGCCACCTGAAAGAGCACGATTGCGGATGCGCCGGGGTCTTCAACGCACCGACCGCGATGGCGTGCTATGCGCAGGTCTTCGCGGAGGAAAATTGCCTTTCGCTGCTCGAGGGGTTTGCCTCGGTGTATGGTCCCCAGTTCTACGGCTTGCCCCTCAATGAAGATCGCATCGAACTTGCGCAAACTGCCGCTGCCGACCCCACCACAGAGTGGTTAACCCCTGACGGCGCGGTGCGAGTCTTCACCCCCCCTGGCGGCTTGTGCTGGCGTGTGCGCTCGATTGGCTAACGCGTGACCTCGGAACCTTCAGTGAGCGCGGCCGGCGAATTACTGGTCGCGCGCGACCGCCGACATCTCTGGCACCCGTATAGTGCTGTAAACGGGCCGACGCCTTTGTTCCCCGTGGTCTCTGCCTCGGGCGTACGCTTGCGCCTCGCCGACGGCCGCGAACTAATTGATGGCATGTCGTCGTGGTGGTCGGCAATCCACGGTTACAACGTCCCGGAACTGAATACTGCGGCGGCGGCCCAACTGACCCGCATGTCGCACGTGATGTTCGGCGGTCTGACCCATGAACCGGCTATCGCGTTGGCCGAACGGCTGGTCGAGATGACGCCAGTGGGGCTCGACACGGTGTTCTTTGCCGACAGTGGATCGGTCGCCGTGGAGGTCGCGATCAAAATGGCGCTCCAGTTTTGGGCCGCGCGCGGCCAGCCACAGCGCCAACGCCTGTTGACGATTCGGGGTGGCTATCACGGGGACACGTTCGGCGCGATGTCCGTGTGCGATCCAATGACGGGCATGCATACACTTTTCCAAGGTGCGCTCGCCGCGCAGATTTTCGCGCCGCGTCCCGAGTGTCGGTTTGACGGCACCTGGGATGATCGCGACTGCGACGAATTCGAGCAGTTGATTGCTCATCACGCGCCCGAATTAGCGGCCGTCATCCTGGAGCC
>JAYTDE010001010.1:0-2424 GCA_043736195.1 Burkholderiales bacterium
AATCGCGTGGTACCGGCAGAGGCGCTCGATGCCGAAGTGGCGAAGTTCACCGACGCCATCAAGGCCAAAAGCGGTGCGGCGATCGCCATGGGCAAGGGCACGTTCTACCAGCAGATCGACCTGGGGCTGGCCGCCGCCTACGAACTGGCGGGGCGCACCATGACCTGCAACCTGCAGGCGGCCGACGGCATCGAGGGGGTTGATGCGTTTGTAGGCAAGCGCCGCGCGGTGTGGCAGGGGCGCTGAAGGGTTTGCAGGTCGGCTCAGTCGCCAGCGCCGTCTGGATTCGCGATGGCGGCCGTAAGGGTGGCGTCACAGCCGCTACCGGCCGCGATCCAGCGCGGCGCCAGGCGCGCGAAGAGGGGTGCTAACCAGCGCGTTCCGGGCGGCAAGACCGATGCGGGCGCGCTGATTGCACCACAGCGATAGCGCAGCTGATCAGAGTCCCAGCGCAGCGCTTTGCAATTGCCGCGGCGGCGTCCGGAAAGCACGATTCCAACCGGGCAAGGTTCGGTGGCGCAGCACACACCACAGCCGTTGCAGGAGGCGCCGACCGCGGGTTTCAGCGGTGCCTGTGCATGCAGATGGATCACTTGCCATTCGCCGATTGAATTTGACGCCGCTGACTGCATGGCCAATCGTTTTGCGCAGGTGATGATCGTGATGGCGGACCGGATCGCGCTAGCGCCGCGTAAGCGGCGCCAGATAGCCCGTCAGCACCGCCGCGATTTCCTCCTCCAGCGGATAGCCCGGCAGGCGATGCGCGAACAGGATGGTCCGTTGCAGCAAGCCCTCGACCACGGTCTCGACGGTGAAGGCCGCGTGTTCCAGGCGCACCGGGTCCTCGATCAGGTGCGCCAGCGCCTCGCGCATCAGTTCGGCGGCCGAGAACGACACTTTTTCCATATGGCGCCAATGCGCGACGCGCGCCATGCTGGCGATCAGGATGCGGTTGAGATCGAGTTCCTGGTAGTGCGCCTCGATGGTGGTGCGGGCGATGGTACGCACCACCGCATCCAGTGAAGCGCCGCGCACCGTGCCCAGGCGTTCGCGCATCAGGTCCAGCGTGCCGTTGAACTGGCGTTGCAGCAGCGCCAGCAGGATCGAGCCCTTGTTGGGGAAATACTCATACAAGGAACCGACCGACACGCCGGCCAGTTCGGCGATGCGGTTGGTGGTGGTGTTGGGGTAGCCGTCGCGCACGAAAAGGCGAGCCGCAGCTTCAAGAATGGCGTCGACGGTGACGCGCGACCGTCCCTGCACCGGCTTTTTGCGCGGCTTGAGGCGGTCTTCGCGCGCGGAAGTGACTTGCGGTGCAGGGGGTTTCGCGGGTGGTAGGGCCATGGCGACGGTTTGAATGGGCCAATCCGAGTCGGCAGTGGCAGAGGGAGACGACTATCATAACGGCGATTTTCTTAAACCTGAAGCGGGAACAAGCATGTTCAAACAGGACCTACTCGCAGGACAGCGCATTCTGGTGACCGGTGGCGGCACCGGCCTGGGTCGGGCCATGACCGAGAAGTTTCTCGAACTGGGGGCCGATGCGGTTGTTTGCGGGCGCCGCGGCGAAGTGCTGGCGGCCACCGCGCGTGCTCTCGAAGACCGGTACGGCCGCAAGGTCGCAACCTATTCGATCGACATCCGCCAGGCGCCGGCGGTCGAGGAAATGGTCGATGACATCTTCGCGCATGGCGGCTTGACCGGGCTGGTCAACAACGCCGCCGGCAACTTCATCAGCCGCACCGAAGACTTAAGCTCGCGCGGCTTCGATGCGGTCGCCAATATCGTCATGCACGGCACCTTCTACGTGACCCACGCGGTGGGCAAGCACTGGATCAAGGAGATCAAGGCGCAGGGCGGCTGGCAGCCCGGCATGCCGATGAAAAGCGTGCTGTCGATCATCGTCACCTGGGTATTGAACGGCGGCCCGTTCGTGGTGCCTTCGGCCATGAGCAAGAGCGCGATCCACGGCATGACCATGTCGCTGGCAACCGAATGGGGGCGCTACGGCATTCGCATCAACGCGGTGGGGCCGGGCGAAATTCCGACCGAGGGCATGAGCAAGCGCTTGAATCCCGGCGAGCAGCCGGGGGCGCGCTCGGCCAAGATCAATCCGCAGGCGCGTGCCGGCGAAATGTCGGAATTGCAGAATATCGCAGCCTTTCTCATGAGTGGTGGCTGCAACTGGCTTTCCGGCCAGTCGATCATGATGGACGGTGCCGCGCACATGGGCACGGGCGGCAATTTCTATGAACTGCGCAACTGGCAGGACGAGGACTGGCACCAGGCGCGTGCCGCCATCGAAGTGCAAAATGCCAAGGACCGCGCGCAGCGTGGCTGATTGCGGCGGCACAGGCGAAGGAGAAAAACGCTAATGAACTACCAATGCTTTGAAGTCTCGCAGACAGGCGGTGTGGCGCACAT
>JAYTDE010001011.1:0-4112 GCA_043736195.1 Burkholderiales bacterium
CCTGCCGGCGGCGGTCGGCCTGGCGGTGCTGGCTACGCCGCTGGTCGCCACGCTGTATCACCATGGCGCCTTTGGCCCGTTGGACGTCGCCGCCACGCGTGCTGCCCTGATTGCCTACGCGATCGGCCTGATCGGACTGATCCTGGTGAAAGTGCTGGCGCCGGGGTTCTATGCGCGCCAGGATATCGCCACGCCGGTGCGTATCGCCATCATCGCCTTGGTCGCGACCCAGGTGATGAATGCGCTGTTCGTCTGGCCGCTGGGCCATGCCGGGCTGGCCTTGTCGATTGGCCTGGCGGCATGCATCAACGCCGCCTTGTTGTGGCGCGCGCTGGTACGGCGCGGCATTTATCTTGCGCGGCCGGGGTGGAGCGCATTTGTCGCGCGCCTTGTCTGCGCGGTGCTGCTGATGGGTGCGACGATCTGGTTATTGGCGCCGGGCGATGCGCAGTGGCTGCTCATGGGCGCGCGGCCGATGCTGCGGGTGTCGATGCTGGCGGGCATTGTCGGCGCTGGCGCGCTGGTGTATTTTATGGCGTTGGGCCTGCTGGGCTTCCGGCTGGCCGATTTCAGGAGATCTGCCAATTGAGTGTGGACCCATTGCAGCGCTTTCGCGATGCCGTCGCCCCGGAGCGCGTACGCTTCGATCTGGCCGAAGCGGCGCTGCTGTGCGCGCAGGACGCCTACCCGGATCTGGACGTGCGCTCCACCCTGACCGAGATCGAGCGTCTGGGAACGACACTGGCGCAACGCCTGCCAACCGATTTCCCTGCCACCCACAGGCTGCTGGCGCTCAACAACTACCTGTTTCGCGAACTCGGCTTCGCCGGCAACCAGAACGAATACTATGACCCGCGCAATAGTTTCCTGAACGACGTTCTGCAGCGCAAGACAGGAATACCGATCACGTTATCGATCCTATATCTGGAAATCGGCCAGCAACTCGGGCTCAAACTCAAGGGCGTCTCATTCCCCGGCCATTTCCTGGTGAAGTTGCGGGTCAACGGCGGCGAACTGGTGCTCGATCCGTTTGCCGGTGGAAAATTGCTGTCCGAAGAAGACCTGCGCCAGCGCCTTGCGCAGTTTGCAGGCGAGGCGGCGGCCAAGACCTTGCCGCTGGAGGATTTCCTGGAGCCGGCGACGCCGCGCCAGATACTGGCGCGCTTGTTGCGGAATCTCAAGGGAATCTATCTTGAGGCAGGCGATCTTGACCGCGCATTGGGTGTGATGCACCGGCTCGTGATCCTGCTGCCGGATGCGCCCGAAGAGCGGCGCGATCGCGGCCGGATTTACGCTCGTCTCGAATGCCCACGCGCCGCGGCGGACGATCTCGGGCATTACGCGGCGGCACGTCCGGCGGCCGAAGATGCGACACAAGTGGCGGCAGACCTGGCCGCTGTGACGATTCAGGCTGCGCGCCTGAACTGAGGTCGGTGTCGCGCCAAGCGCCGCCCTGTCATTCGCCGAATGCCTCGCCATCGCGGCGCGGGTCGGCGGCACCGGCCCAATGGCATTTCACTCGGGCCGGCGCTTGCGTAGTGGTGCACACCCGCTCGATCGCGTGCACTCCGCTTTCAATCGAGAGTTCGGTCACATCATGGCCGAGTGCACGCAGACCCTGCGCCACCTCGGCCGGAAAGCGGTAGCGCTCCAGCTCCAGCGTACCCCTGGCACCCAGATTGCGACTGCCGAAATTCGGCAATGCCAGTACTTCCTTGAGCGGCAGTTTCCAGTCCAGACTGCCGACCAGTACCTTGGCCACGAAACTGATGATGACACTGCCCCCGGGCGAACCGGCGACCAGTCTCAACGGGCCACGGCTGCCGTCGTCGCGGCGTTCGAACACCAGCACCGGCGCCATCGAGCTGCGCGGGCGTTTTCCCGGTTCGACCCGATTGGCCACCGGTTTGCCGTCGTGTTCAGGAACGAAGGAAAAGTCGGTCAACTGGTTGTTGAGGATGAAACCGTTGACCATCAGATGGGCGCCGAAGATGGTTTCGATGGTGGTCGTCATCGAGACGGCGTTGCCGCGCGCGTCGACGATTGACATGTGCGACGTTGATGGCAATTCCGGCGACTGGTCGTCGCCGCGCGACAGCTTGACGCCCGGCGGGCTGCCAGGCTGCGCCACCCCGGAGGCGGTAGCGCCGATTTCGCGTGAACGTGCCGTCAGGTAATCGCGGTCGGTGAGTCCGCCCGGTACATAGGTGAAATCCGCATCCGCCACATAGCGATTGCGATCGGCGAACGCCAGCTTGGCCGCCTCCGAAAACAGGTGCACCGCCTCGACCGACATTGGCGCGGCCGCGGCGAAGCCGGTGCTCTCCAGCATGCCCAGCATTTGCGCCAGCGCGATGCCACCGGAGGAGGGTGTGGGCATCGAGCAGATCTCGTAACGGCGGTAGCTGAAGCAGAGTGGTTCACGCAGCTTGGCCTGGTAGTTCTTCAGGTCTTCCGCCGTCAAGCTGCCGGGGTTGGTGTCATGTGCCCTGACTTCGGCCACCATCGCGCGCGCACTCGCGCCCATGTAAAAGCTGTCGGCGCCATGGCGTGCGATGTCTCGCAGCAGCGAGGCGTAGGCCGGATTGCGAATGATCGAACCGGCGGGTTTGGATGCCCCGTCCTCCTCGAAGTAAAGAGCGCGTGCTTCAGGGTCGCGCTTGAGGTTCTGGTCGACCGCCAGCCAGCGTGCCAGTTGTGGGCCGATCGGGTAACCCTGATCGGCCAGCCGGATCGCCGGTTCGAAGAGTTTGCGCCACGGCAGGCGCCCGTGCTTCTTGTGCGCCATTTCGGCCAATCGGAACACCCCCGGGACGCCTACCGAGCGGCCGCCCACCAGGGCTTCGCGAAACTGCATCGGCTTGTCGCCGCCGTTCATGAACAAGCCCGGCCCTACCGCCATCGGTGCGGTTTCGCGGCCGTCGTAGGCTTCGACTACGCCGCTGCGGGCGTCGTAGTTGAGCAGGAACGCGCCGCCTCCGATACCCGAGGAATGCGGTTCGACCAGTCCAAGCACAAGTTGCACGGCAATGGCGGCATCCACCGCGCTGCCGCCGCGCTTGAGCATTTGTAGTCCGGCGTCGCTGGCGAGCGGATGGGCTGCCGACACCATGAAGCGCGATCCCAGGGTGGTGGACTTTTCCTGGAATCGGCTGCCGATCGGGAACTGGCCCACGCCCAGTGGCTGGGCATCGACCAGACCTGCCGCCAGCAACAGTGCAATTGCAAGAATTCTCATGGTGTGCTTTTGCCGTGGCCCGCTTATCGGTCGGGTCGATGCGCGCTTGCCTACTTGGGTGCCATGCGAATCGCACCGTCAAGGCGAATGGTCTCGCCGTTGAGCATCGCGTTTTCGATGATGTGGCGCGCCAGCGCCGCATACTCCTCCGGGCGACCCAGGCGCGGCGGAAACGGCACCTGTTTACCCAGCGAGTCCTGGGCTTCCGGTGGCAGGCCCATCAGAAGCGGCGTGAGGAAGAGCCCGGGCGCGATGGTCACCACGCGGATACCGTCGCGCGCCAGGTCGCGTGCGATCGGCAGGGTCATGCCGACGATGCCGCCCTTGGACGCCGAGTAGGCGGCCTGGCCGATCTGGCCGTCGTACGCCGCGACGGACGCGGTGTTGATGATCACGCCGCGCTCGCCACCGGCATTGGGTGTGCCCTTGGTCATCGGCTCGGCGGCCAGGCGGATCATGTTGAAGGTGCCGATCAGGTTGACGCTGATGACGCGTGTGAACAAGTCGAGCCGATGCGGGCCATTCTTGCCGACGGTTTTTTCGGCGCCGCCGATGCCCGCGCAATTGATCAGGCCATGCAGCGCGCCGAAGGCCGCAAGCGTTGCGGCGACCGCCGCACGGCCGTCGTCTTCGGAGGATACATTGCATTTGACGAAATGCCCGCCAATCTCGGTGGCCACTTGTGCGCCGCGTTCGGCGTTCATGTCGGCGATCATCACCTTGGCGCCGTGGGCAGTGAGCATGCGCGCACTTGCCTCGCCCAAGCCGGAAGCGCCGCCAGTGACCAGAAAGACGTTATTCGGGATTTCCATGATGATCCTTTCCTGATGACTCGTTTGGCTGATTTGCCGCTGTCCCGGCGCCTGCCGGAAAA
>JAYTDE010001012.1:0-1719 GCA_043736195.1 Burkholderiales bacterium
CGACTTCGGCATGCGCGCGCCGGGCGGCTTGCGCACCGAGGATTTCGCTCTCACCGGCGAAGGCGCGGCCTCAGACCTGTTTCCCTGGCCGCGGGTGGCCGGTGATCGCAACCTGCACGGCCCGGCTTCTGTGGCGGTGCCCGGTGTGGTGGCGGGTATGGAGGCGGCGCATGGGCGCTATGCGCGCATGCCCTGGCGCGACTTGCTGGCGCCGGCGATCGCGCTGGCCGCGGAAGGCTTGCTGGTCGACTGGTTCACCACCGAACTGGTGGCCACCGGCGCACCTGATTTGCGGCGTTATGCGGCCAGCAGCCAGCGTTTTCTGATCGACGGCCTGCCGCCGGTGGCGATGTGGGGCATTCGTGACGAAGTGCGTCTGCCGCAGCCGGCCTTGCGCGCCACGCTTGCGGCGCTGGCCGAGCGCGGAGCGCGCGACTTTTACGAGGGCGATCTGGCGCGCAGCATCGCCGCCGATATCGCACGCGACGGTGGCTACCTGTCGGTGGCTGATCTGGGCGCTTTTCGTGCCCAGGTGCGCGCTCCGCTGTGTATTCCCTATCGTGGCGGTCGGGTCCATGCCACCCCGGAACTGACCGCGGGACCGACGTTGGCGCATACGCTGCGTCTCCTCGAAGCCGACCCGGCACTGGCGCTACGTGGCGTGGTGCCCGATGGCGCCGCCTACATCGCCTACGCGAAGGCGCTGCAAGCCGCCTATCGCGAACGCTTGAAGGGCATGGGGGACGCCGACGGCAGGCGCGCGCTCGGCGCCGAACACCTGGCGCCCGCCTGCACCACCCACTTCAACGTGGTCGATCGCGCAGGCAACATGGCGGCGGTGACGCAGACCCTGTTGTCGATCTTCGGCTCGAAGTACACGCTGCCCGGCTCCGGCATCCTGATGAACAACGGCATCATGTGGTTCGACCCCGAAGCCGGCGGGCCGAACTCGCTGGCGCCGGGCCGGCGCTGCCTGACCAACTACACGCCGGTAATCGCCGAGGCGGCCGACGGCCGCATGCTTGCTGTTGGCGCCTCGGGCGGCCGGCGCATTTTGCCGGCGGTGGCGCAACTGTTGTCGTTCACCCTCGACTACGGCATGGATCTGGATGCGGCCTTTCACACCCCGAGGCTCGATGCAAGCGAAGGTGCCACGGTGATCGGCGACGTGCGTATGCCGCCGGCAGTGCGCGCAGCTTTGGGAGCGCAGTTCGATTACCTGGAAGCACGGGTGCAAACCATGCCGATGAAGTTCGCCTGCCCTTCGGCCGTTGCGCGCAATGGCGACATGAACAGCGGTGCGACCGAGATCGCGCAACCCTGGGCGGATGCGGTAGCCGCGTAGCCGTTGCCGCCGCTTGGGCGTTGGCCGCAGGCAGCCCGCTGGCGAGCGATCAGTAGTCCGCCTTGAGCGTGCCCTGATAGACCGGCGTCACCACGCCTTGCGTGCGGGTATGAAAGCGAACAGGAATCGAGCGCACCGTGCCCTTGTCGTTGTGCTGCACGTGAAAGTGCAGATGCGGGCCGCTCGACTGCCCGGTATTGCCGGAAAGCCCGATCAGCGTGCCCGCGTCAATGCGGGCGTTCGGCGAGAGGTCGACTGCGATCCGCGACAAATGCGCATAGTCGGCCCAGGTCGCGTCGTCATGAAAGATGCGCACGAAATTGCCACGCCCGGCCAGATCGGCGCGGGTCTCGGATTTTTCGTGGATCTCGATC
>JAYTDE010001013.1:0-5460 GCA_043736195.1 Burkholderiales bacterium
CCGATATACCACCGGCGCGGTGCGCCGGGCCGGGCGTTGATGCGCGAGCCAACGCCGGCAATCAGCAGGTAGCCGCAAAGAAGCGAAAACCCGTAGACCAGCAGTACGGCGGCTGCCGCGGCACGCGGCAGGCCTGCAACCTCGTCTAGCCAGGGGCCCGCCCACAAGGACTGGATCGCCGAAAAGCCACCGCTGAAAAAGACCGCAAGCGGCGCATAACTCAGGAAAATGCGTGAACCGAAAATCCTGCGATAGCCGCCGCTGCCTGGCAGGGCGCGTGCCGCCGGGCTCGCGGAAGCGGGGCCCGGCGTTGCAAGTGTCAGGGCCGTCGCCACCAGCAGCGCACCTGCCGCCAGCACCCAGAACAGGCCGCGCCAGCCGATCACGCGCATCAGCCATTCCGCCGGCGTCGCCGCCACCATCGCCGCCAGTCCGCCGACGGCCATCATGGCGCCCGACAGTGACTCGCGATTGCGCGGCAGGAACCAGACCACAAAGGCCTTGAGCGCGCTCATCAAGGCACCCGCTGCGCCCAGGCCGATCAGGGCGCGTGCCGCCGCCAGGGTGTATGCGTCGCTGGCGACGGCGAACAGCGCGCTGCCGGTCGCGGCGATCGAAATCAGCACCGCGTTGACGCGCGCCGGGCCAAAGCGGTCCATTGCGATACCGACTACCGGCTGCGCCAGGAAGAAAGTGAGGAAGTAGGCGCTTCCGAGGAGCCCGAGCTGGCGCGGGTTGAGCCCCAGTTCACGCGCCAGGTCGGGGGCGATCAGGGGCCCGATGGATCGAAACGTATACGACAGAAAGTACGCCGCCGCGAAAATCAGGAATACGCGCCCGGCGGGAAATCGCGCGTCGCGCATCAATCCAGCTTGAACGAGGTCAGAAAAAACTCGATATCCGCTTGTTGCATGCTGCCCGGGCCACCCAGCGACACCAACTGGAAATAGCGTTGGCCACGCACCAGGAGACGCGCCTGGAGCAGGCCGGGCCGGGCCTCCGTGCCACGCCCGAGCGTGCCTTTGGCATTGAACTCGCGCGCGGGAATGCCGGCGGCCGTGATCTCGCGTTCGTTGATCATCTGCCCACTGATGTTGGCAAGCAGCGCATCGCGCAGCGCATCCAACAGTGGCGCTGCGAGTGGTGCCGGAAAGTCGGCGAAGCCGGCGCCCAGTACATGTTCACCAATGCGCGCTGAATACATGCGCATCGTGACCGCACCGGCGGGCGTGTCCAGCCTGCGCTCGGATTGCGCGGGCTTTTGCGGAAACAGGACCATGAACCCGCCGTCGGGCGGACGGACCTCGCGCCAGTCAAGGGCCGGGGAGCAGGCGCCCAGAAACAGCCATGCCAGAAGCGAAAACAGTTGACGCCTGGTACGCATTGTCCGGATTATGCGGGAACGGGCGGTGCGGCCCTCAAACAACAGCAGCGAAGGCAATGATGAAACACTTGAGCGGCCTGGATTCGACCTTTCTTTTCGTCGAAACGGCAGAAACACGGATGCATGTCGGCGGCCTCAAGCTGTTCGCAGTGCGTGCCGGTTACAGCGTTGATTTCTACGTGGACGTAAAGGCACACGTCGCTTCGCGCATGCACCTGGCGCCGGTTTTCACCCGCAAACCGGCACTGATGCCGTTCGAATCGGCGAGCCCGGCATGGATCGCTGACGACGCCATCGACGGCCGCGCCGGCGCCCGCAGTGCCGACCAGGAAGCCGCGTGCGGCGACGAGGGCTGCCGCGACGCGGCTCCCGGCTTGATGTGCACAATGCGGCTTGCCTGAAGTTCAACTGAAACCATGCAAATCCGTTCCAACGGAATCAACCTTGAAGCCGAGCTCCACGGCACGCCCGACGCCATGCCGGTTCTCATGATCATGGGCCTGGGCATGCAATTGATCTCCTGGCCAGCGGAACTGATCGAGGCGCTGGCGGCCAGGGGCTTGCGGCCGATTGTTTTCGACAATCGCGATGTCGGCCTGGCCACCAAATTCGATGCATGGGGCCGACCCAATCTTGTCAAGGTCTCGCTGCAGCACGCGCTGCGCCTGCCGATTCGTGCGCCCTACTTGCTGGGTGACATGGCGCGCGACGCGTTGGGCGTGCTCGATGCGCTTGGCATCGAGCGCGCGCATGTGGTCGGCGTTTCGATGGGCGGCATGATCGCGCAACTGCTGACAGGCCTGGCGCCGACGCGCATTGGCGCGCTCACGCTCATCATGACGACCAGCGGTTCACGCAAGCTTCCCGGTCCAACCGCCGCTGCGCGGCGCGCCTTGTTGTCGCGCCCGGCAGGCAGCGACTTGGGCGCGCTCATCGACCACGGCGTGCGCGTGTGGCGCACCATCGGCAGCCCGCGCTATCCGGTAACCGACGAGTCCTTGCGGGCGCGGGTGGAACGTTCGATACGCCGTGCCTGGCATCCGCAAGGCGTGGCGCGCCAGCTGGTAGCAGTGATGGCGTCGGGCGATCGCAGGGCGCTGGTCGCGCGCGTCACGCAGCCGACCCTGGTGATTCACGGTCGCGACGATCCTTTGGTTCCGGTGGCCTGCGGTATCGATCTGGCGGCGAAGATTCCGGCAGCCCGCCTCGAGCTGATCGAAGGCATGGGTCACGATATGCCGGTTGAGCTGGCGCCCTCGCTGGCCAGACTGATCGCCGCACACTGCGCCGGAAATTGAAACGCTTGGCGCGTGCCGGGCGTTCATGCGACCTTCGACCGCCCCTCAATCGAGCTTGATATTCTGCTTCTTGACGATGTCGCGCCGCAGGGCGAGCTCACGCTGGATCAGCTGTGCGAATTGCTCCGGCGTGCCGCCATCGACAAACGAACCGCCGTCGGCCAGTCGCTTGCGGATTTCCGGATCTGCCAGTGTCTTTACGGCCGCCGCGTGCACCTTTTGCACCACGTCGCGCGGCAGATTCGCCGGCCCGATCAGGCCATACCACGCCATGTTGTTGACTTCTTTCAACCCGACTTCGGCGAAGGTGGGTACCTCAGGCAGTGATTCGACGCGCTTGTCGGCCATCACTGCCAGGGCGCGCAATTTGCCCGACCTGATGTGCGGCAGTGATGATGGCAGGTTGTCGAACTGGGCATCGACCTGACCGGCGATGGTGTCGTTGAGCGCCGGTCCCGACCCGCGATAGGGTATGTGCACGATAAAGGTCCCGGTCATCACCTTGAACGCTTCGCCATCCAGATGCGAGATGCCGCCCGAACCCGAAGATGCGTAGGAGAACTTGCCGGGATTTTTCCTGAAAAGTTCGATCGCTTCCTTCATGTTCTTGACGGGTACCTTGGTCGGGTTGACCGTCATCACGTTGGGTACGTTGACCAGGTTCAGGATCGGCGTCAGGTCCTTGACCGAATCGTAGGGCATCTTCGGGTTGGTGGCCGGATTGGTCGCCATGGTCGACACCGTGGCCATGCCCAGTGTGTAGCCATCGGCCGCGGCCTTGGCCACCGCGTCGGCGCCAATGGTGCCGCCGCCACCGGCGCGATTCTCGATAATCACCGCTTGTCCAAGTTCGCGGCCGAGGCGGTCGCCCACAGCACGTGCGACGATATCGGTGGTGCCGCCGGGCGCGAACGGTATGATCAAACGCACCGGCTTGGTCGGGTAGGCCTGGGCGAACGCGCCTAATGGCAAGATGCCCGCGAGAGTTAGGGCGACAAGATTCCTGCGTTTCAACATTGGTAACTCCTGAGCTTGGCCGGAATGGCGGGCACGCGTGCAGCCACGCGCGGCGGGGCGCAGTTTAGCGTGAAGCAGCGCGAAAAACGCTCAGGTGTAACCCGTACCGGCTGGCCTGCATTGCCGCGAGGCCGGCGAAGGATCAGCGTTTCTTGTCCATCGATTTGCCGATCTCGCTGCCAATGAGCGCACCGGCGCCCGCACCTACGACAGTCCCGGTGGTGGTGCCGGTCAATACCGCTCCGGCCGCCCCGCCGACGACCGCGCCGGTGGCGGTGCCGATTTGCTGCTTGCTCGGTGCGTGGCTGCAACCAGCCAGCGCGAGGACTGAAGCTACGACGGCAACGCTCAATTTTTTGCTTTTCATACACCCTCCAAGACTATTTATGCCAACGCCATTATAGAACATATGACATCGGAATAGTTCTTAGGCGGTGCTTTGTGAAACCCTCAAGCCGCTTTTTTGCCGGCCTTTTTGGCTGCGGGTTTCTTCGCTGGCGCTTTCCTGGCGGCGGATTTAGCGGCCTTTTTGGCCGCTGCCCGCTTGGCGGGTGGCAACGGATCATTGGCCGCATTGAGTGCCGCCTTGTAAGCCTTGGCAGGCTTGCCGCTATCCTCGGCAACCAGGGGCTTGGCTTTTGCGGAGGGCTTGGCCACTGCCTTGGCCGGCACCTTGGCGGCACGCTGCATGAACTCGAAACCGACCTTGCCATCGGGTTGTTTGACCAGAAAGGCCTTGAACGCGCGCCGCGTGCGATTGGAGATGAATCCGGTGAGGAGGTCGGTCTTGCCGTCGGCTAAGAGTTTGACCATCTGCTCGCGCGAAACCTCCTGCTGCAAAATGATGCGCCCGGAACGAAAATCGCAAGTCTTGGCGGGTCCGGTAGCCTTTTCACACACATAACCCGACCCATGCTCATAGACCCGGGAGCTGCATTTGGGACAGGCGCCAACCGGTTCCTGGGCCGAGAAATCCGGCGCCTCGGTGTCGCCTTCGATATCCTGGCCGAAATCGAACTCGGCGCGAAATTCGGCGTTTAGCTTGAGTGAGGCGGCGAACGGGCGGCCCATTTTGCTGCGAAACCCGGTCAGGGGCCCGATCTGCTTCTTGCTGATCAATTCGGCGACTTCCTCGGCGGCCCACTCGCGACTGGAAATCACCTTCCACATGTTGAAATCGCACGAAAGACACTGGAATTTGCGGTAGTTCTCCTGCACCAGGCCGCCACATTTGGGACAGGGCACGTCGACGGTGGCGAAAGCGGTGTCGGGGATATTGCCATCGCGGATGCGATTGACCAGGTCGGTGGTGGCTTCGGTGATGTGCGCCATGAACGCCTCGCGCGACAAGCGCCCCTTTTCCATCTCCTTCAACTTGAACTCCCACTCGCCGGTCAGTTCGGGAGACGCCAGTTCGGTCACACCGAAATGCCGCAGGGCGAACATCAGCGAAAAGGCCTTGGGGGTGGGCTGCAATTCGCGGCCATTGCGGTGCACGTACTCTTCCTTGATCAGCCCCTCGATGATCGCCGCGCGTGTGGCCGGTGTACCCAGGCCTTTCTGGTCCATGGCGGCGCGCAATTCCTCGTCCTCGATCAGCTTGCCCGCACCTTCCATGGCTGACAGAAGCGTCGCCTCGGAATAGCGCGGCGGCGGCTTGGTCTGGGTCCCGCGCGCCTCGATCGCCGCGGTCGCCACCTTTTCGCCTGCAGCCACTGCAATCAGATTCTCGTCCTCACCAGCGATTTCGCGGCCATACAC
>JAYTDE010001014.1:0-2261 GCA_043736195.1 Burkholderiales bacterium
CGAACGCACCGGCCAGGGCGCCCGCGAACGCGCCGGTCAGGATGAAGCAAAGCAGCTTGCGGCGCGGGATCACGGGGTATCCAAGGGCAAAAGGAGCGCGATTGTAGCGGGCCAGATGGCACAGCGCGGCTAAAATTGGGTTCTTCGCACGCCCCGCTCACCGCTCTGCGCGCGCCTCCTGTTTGGTACATTGGTTTGGTTCATCGTTTGGTCCTTTCATTGATTGGTTTCGTTCATGCCCGGCCCCTTATCCCACATCAAAGTTCTCGATCTGTCACGCGTCCTGGCCGGCCCGTGGTGCGGCCAGCAATTGGCCGACCTCGGTGCCGAAGTCATCAAGGTCGAACGCCCCAACGATGCTGCGGGCAAAGGCGGCGGTGACGACACCCGCACCTGGGGGCCGCCTTATCTGAAGGACGCTGCGGGCCGCGACACTTCAGAGGCGGCCTACTACCTCGGCGCCAATCGCGGCAAGCAATCGATCACGCTCGACATCGCCGCGCCGGCCGGCCAGGAGATCGTCAAGCAGCTCGCGGCCCAATCGGACATCGTGCTGGAGAACTACAAGGTCGGGCAGTTAAAAAAATACGGCCTCGATTACGCCGGCCTCAAGGCCGTCAAGCCGAACATCATTTACTGCTCGATCACCGGCTTTGGCCAGACCGGGCCGTATGCACAGCGCCCCGGCTACGACTACATCATCCAGGGCATGGGCGGGCTGATGAGCATCACCGGCGAGCGCGACGGCGCTTGTGACACCTGCGGCGGCGGCGGGCCGCAGAAGGTCGGCATCGCGGTCGCCGACCTGATGACCGGCATGTATTCGACGGTGGCGATTCTCGCCGCGCTGGCACACCGCGACAAGACCGGCGAGGGCCAAGCCATCGACATGGCCCTGCTCGACGTGCAGGTCGCCATGCTCGCCAACATGAACATGAATTACCTGACCTCGGGCCAAGCACCGGTGCGGGCCGGCAACGCGCACCAGAACCTGGTGCCCTATCAGGTGTTCGAATGCGCCGATGGCCACGTCATCATCGCGGCCGGCAACGACGCGCAGTACCAGCGCCTGTGCGCGGTGGGTGGGCAGCCCGAACTGGCGAGCGATGAACGCTTCAACGTCAACCCGCAGCGCGTGCGCAACCGCGAGGTGTTGATCCCGCTGCTCGCCGCGATGGTGAAGCAGAAAACGAAACACGCATGGATCAGCGAATTGGAGGCCGCCAACGTGCCCTGCGGGCCGATCAATACGCTTAAAGACACGTTCGAGAACGAGCAGGTGGTGGCGCGCCAGATGCGCTTTGACCTGCCGCATCCCACTGCGGGCAGCGTGCCGATGGTGCGCAACCCGATTCAATATTCGGCGACGCAACTGGAATACCATACGCCACCGCCGCTGCTCGGCCAGCACACGCATGAAGTGCTTGGCACGCTCGGTTACAGCGCCGCGCAAATTGAAGAACTTGCCAGCCAGAGAATTTTGTGAGGTCACACCATGTCACGCAATGAAGCGCAATACGAAATCCACATCCACGGCGAGATTCCGATCCGCCCCGGCGTCACTTATGGCGAGATCGAAGAGGCGTTAAAGCCGCTGTGGAAATACGCCGGCGCCAAGTCGCTCAAGGATGCATCAAGCCTGTTCGACGAAGAGCCGGGCATCGAATACGACGCTGAAAAACGCATGCTCGCGCTGTGCTGGACGGTGGAGGGCAATGAAGACTTCCAAAATTCGCTCGACGAAGCCTGCGGTGCGGTCTGTGATTTGTCGTCCGAAGGGGCCGGCATTGAGGTCAGCTTTTTCGACAATGACGATGACGACGGGCAAGACACCTTCGGCCTGCTCTTCGTCGGCCCCAGTCCGGAAGCGATCCACGAAACCCAGCGCCAGTACATGCAGGAAGACCTCACGCGCCTCCTGGAGCGCCACTTCGACAAGGGCGAGATGAGCGAAGTGGTCGATGCCGTCAACCGCCTGTTCGCGCGCCGTCTGGTGTCGATTACGCAGGGGCAGAAACTCGCGAGAGTCGATTTTCCGTCTGGCAGCGGCGGGCATGGCGGCGGCAAGAGCGGCGGCAAGCGGCATTTGCATTGACGCGTCACACATGAAATATCCGGCACGCTCTGACGATACGATTGACCTGCGCCTGGGGGATTGCCTCAGTGCGCTGAACCATCTGCCCGATGCCTCAGTTGATCTGATCGTCACTTCACCGCCCTATGCCGATCAGCGCCAGCAGACCTATGGCGGCATTCATCCT
>JAYTDE010001015.1:0-2021 GCA_043736195.1 Burkholderiales bacterium
GCCCGGCTGCGCCGCCGCCATGGCCGGCGCCGCACGCGCAAGCGTCGCCCATCTGTCGCACGAAACGATGGCAGGACAGTTGCTGGACCTGTACGGCACGCTCGCACCCGCCGGTTAAAATCGCGCTCCTGGCGTAGAGCCCCCATCAAGCCCCGTCCCCGTCACAGCGGACGGGATTCAGACAAATCCCATGACACTGCCGGACACCGGCTCGGCCAGCCCTCCGCAAACCAGCGCCCAACTCTATCGGCGCCTGCTGGGCTATGTGGCGCCGTATCGCGTGGTGTTCGCCCTGGGCCTCCTGGGCATGGCGCTGGCGGCGCTGACCGAGCCGCTGTTCCCGGCGCTGATGAAGCCGATGCTCAACGACGGCTTCGGCGGCCGCGACCGCGCCAGCATGACCTGGATTCCACTGGCACTGGTCGGCATATTCCTCTTGCGCGGCATCATCACCTTCACCACCTCGTACATCCTGGCGTGGGTCTCGAACCGCATTCTGATGGACATGCGCGACGCCATGTTCGCACGCATGATCCGCTTGCCGACCGCGTTCTACAACAACCAGTCGTCGGGCACCCTGATTTCGCGCATCGCCTTCGATGTCAACAACGTCACCAGCGCGGCCACCACCGTGCTTACCGTACTGGTGCGCGATTCGCTCACCGTGGTGGCCCTGTTCGCCTGGCTCCTGTACGAGAACTGGCGCCTGACCCTGGTGGCGCTGGCCATCATCCCGCTTTCCGCAGCTGTGATCCGCCTGTTTTCGACCCGCCTGCGCAGCATGAGCCGCGGCGCCCAGCGCGCCATGGGCGACATCACCCACGTGCTGGGCGAATCGATCGACGCCCACAAGGTGGTCAAGGTATACGGCGGCGAGCATTACGAGAACGTGCGCTTCCACCAGGCCAACGCGGCACTGCGCGGATTCAACATGCGCCAGACCATCGCCGCGGCGGCCAGTGTGCCGATCACCCAGTTGTTCGCCGCCATCGCCCTCGCCGTTGTGGTGGCGATCGCTCTCCTGCAATCGTCCAACGACCAGACCACCGTCGGCGGCTTCGTCTCCTTCATCACCGCCATGCTGATGCTGCTGGCGCCGCTGAAGCACCTGGCGGATGTCAATGCGCCGCTGCAGCGCGGGCTGGCCGCAGCCGAATCGGTGTTCAGCCTGTTGGACGAGCATGAGGAGGACGATCGCGGCACCCGCGTGCTGGCGCGCGCGCGCGGCGCGGTGTCTTTCAAGGATGTGGGCTTCACCTACCCCAATGCCGAACGCGCGGCGCTCTCGCATGTCACCCTCGATATCGCGCCAGGCGAGACGGTGGCGCTAGTCGGCTCGTCGGGCGGCGGCAAGACCACCCTGGCCAACCTGATCCCGCGCTTTTATCAGCCGCAGTCCGGCAGCATCCTGCTGGACGGCATCGATCTCGCGCACCTGACCTTGGCTTCGCTGCGCGAAAACCTGGCGCTGGTGTCGCAGGATGTGGTGCTGTTCAACGACACGGTGGCCGCCAACATCGCCTATGGCAGCCGGCAAAACGCAACGCGCGAAGAGATCGTCGGCGCAGCGCTTGCCGCGCACGCGATGGGTTTCATCGAACAGATGCCGCAGGGCCTGGACACGCTGATCGGCGAGAACGGCGTGCGCCTGTCGGGCGGCCAGCGCCAGCGCCTGGCGATCGCCCGTGCGCTGCTGAAGAACGCGCCGGTGCTGATCCTCGACGAGGCCACCTCGGCGCTCGACTCCGAATCCGAGCGTGCGGTGCAGGCCGCGCTGGAGGTGCTGATGCAGAACCGTACGACCCTGGTGATCGCACATCGGCTCTCGACCATCGAAAACGCGCAGCGCATCGTGGTGCTGGACCACGGCCGCGTGATGGAGTCCGGCGCCCACGCCGAGTTGCTGGCGCAAGATGGCATCTATGCCAACCTGTATCGCATCCAGTATGCGACCGAACGTGAAGCCTCCTGAGGTTTGGCCGGCGACGCGATGAAGATTCTGCACACCGAGAGTTCGCTCG
>JAYTDE010001016.1:0-1622 GCA_043736195.1 Burkholderiales bacterium
TCCTCAAGCAGGTTGTCGATCTCCACCGACTTGAGACCCGTGAGTGGCTCGGCCTGACGCATGGCGTCGAACGCGGTCTTGTCGCGATACAGGCGCTTAAGCTCGGTGCCGTAGGTATGGAGCTTGGCATTCTTCGCTTCACAGGCGCCGATTTCACTATTGGCCTGGGTACGTGCCTGCGCCAGCGCGGCCTGCAACTGCCTCAACTGTGCATCGCGCGAAGCCAGCGTGCGCTGGGTCTCGGTTTGCAGAACGCCGGCGGCGGCGATGCGCTGCTCGATTTCCTTCAGCCGGGCGGCGAGGCTCGCCTGCGCGGCCGCCTGTTCCACCGCCGCCGCTTTTTCGCGCTTGATCTCCTCGGCCAGCACGCGGGCGCGGCCCGCCGCGGCCTTGAGGCCCACTGCGGTCTTGTCGGCTTCGGCCAGCTTCGCGGTCGCGGCCTTGAGCTTGTCGTCGACCTCGGTCTTTTCGCGCAACAGCACCGCCTTTTCGTCTTCCGCCTTCTTCAGCGCCTGCTGGGCGCGACGCGCCACCTCACGCTCGCGCGCGCCCTTCTTGTCCTTGTCGGCCTGCGCGAGCGCCGCTTGTGGCACTGCCAGCAGCGCGCACAGTGCGAGCAGCACCAAGCCGCGCGCTGCACCGCGCGGCGCCCGGTGCAGCGCACCCTCAGAAGCGGCCATTGAGTTCCACCTGCAGCACATCCACATTGAACGGCGCCCACGGCCCGCCCGGATAGGTGAGCGCCTTGGTGCTGGTCCAGCGCATGCTCATCCAGGCATTGCGGTCGATGCCGTAGCTGGCACCCAGGCTCCAGCCCTTGTAGTTGGTGCCGCCCAGGTTCCAGGTGGTGTCGGTGAAGCCATCTAGCACGGCATCGCGTTCGAGCATGCGATAGGCGCCGAACACCTGCCAGTCGCCGGCATTGCGCATGGCGCGGTTGCCCACCTGCGCGCGATACTGGTAGCCGGTGGTCTTGGGTTCGAGATCGAAGCCGGTGCGGCCACGGATTTCGCTGCGATCGAAACCCAGGTTTTTCACATAGTCGGCAGTAAGCGTGACAAACACCGGATCGAACTGCGCCAGTTCCACCGTCCCGGTGATGGCCAGCGGCCTGAAGCGCGAGGCCAGGCCACACAACACATTGTTGGGGGCCGCCGCCAGCGGGTCGGCGATATTGAAAAGCGTATTGCCCTTTTGCCGCACGTTGCGCCGATACTCGCTGATGCCGTAGAGCGTCGTGCCAAGGCTGCCGGCCACTTCGGGCGTGCCTTCGATGGCGCGATACACATATTGCGCCACACCGAACTTGAAACGCGTTTCCTCGTTCATTGCCCACTCGGCACCGACCTGCACGCCGGTCAACCAGCGGTCCTTGCGGCTGGCCTCGAGCTCTGACAACGGAAATATGCCGGCGGTGGCGAAAGCTACCAGGCGATCCGAAAGACGCGGCTTGATGGTGGCGGCCACGCCGTCAAAGGCCAGATCGTCCGCCCACACCAGATCGGTCGAGAAAAACGGGTTGGGCATGCGCCCGCCATCCAGCGACAGCCAGGTCGCGGGCTGCCAGCGCAGATAGGCGCGATCGAAGCCAACGGTGTAGCGATTCAAATTGTTGAAGTTGG
>JAYTDE010001017.1:0-5394 GCA_043736195.1 Burkholderiales bacterium
CCTCAGGGTCAGACAGCATTATCATCCTCCGCCTCAGCCACGCGCGGTCGTCCAACGCCTTTTGAACTGGCCTGCCGCTGCGCCCGCGTCTCAATCTCCTGCTTGAACTTATCCCCACCCAGCGCCCAGCCTTTGTGCGTGCAATCTCTAATCTGCGCGAGATCATTCTTGCCGATGGCCGCCTTGAAGAGTGCCCGATACGCGCTCAATCGCTGCGCCACACTGCGCGCGATTTTCAGGTATTGAGGATGCGGTTTGATCCAGTCTGAGTTCGCCCCTGTGCCAGCTTGCGCATTGCGCGCGTAGCTCGACCACGGGTAGTCTCGCGGGTGTGCCGTAAGCCCCGCGCGCACGGGGTTCAACTCGATGTAGCGCATGACCGTCAGCAGATACTGTTTACTGTCCACCACCGTCGCCCGATAGCGCCCTTCCCAGAGGCTGCCGCTGCGCTGGTAGGTGGTGTTGAATACTGCACATACTTGCGGCCCACCGATTGAAAAACTTTACTGATGCTCTGCTCGTGCTCCGGCGTCGCCAGCAGATGGATGTGATTGCCCATCCACACGTACGCATGAATCGCAAGGCCATGCTGATCGGAAGCGCTCACCATCGCATCACGAAAGAACTGAAAGTCCGTGTCGCTCGCGAAAATCATCTGACGGTTGGTGCCACGCTGAATGATGTGCTGAGGCTGTCCAGGCAGGACATATCGGGGTAGGCGGGCCATGTGGCTTGCTCCCTGGGTTGCGGTGCGAGGAGCAGTGCTACCCTAATTTATCGTGTCTGACCGCGTTTTTTTGTTCCCCGGTCAGGATCAGCGTTTGCAGTGTTGAGTCGCGGGGCATGGCGTCTTTTGGCGTCGAATCGTTGGTTTCCATTGTTTGTCATCGCTCGCCACCGGCGAAATTCCGAGCGGCGGGCGATGGCGTGTGCCTTAACTTCAGTTAAGTATGGCAACGAATCGGTTTGGCGCGGATTTCTGATGAGGCAATGCGCGCGATTGACAGGGGTTCGGAACCTAGCGATACTTGGAACGATGATGCCCGATCACGGTGTGGTGTTGAACAGCGCTGAGGTTTCGCGGCCAACGTCGTTCGAGATCAGTCAATCAAAAGGAGTAACGAAATGGCTTCCTATGTTGCACTTGGCGTACGGCACGAACTGACTCTCCAGCCCCTTCAAGAAATGGCGAACAACGAGTCGCTCGCCATGACGGTGGGCCCCGCCGGCGCCCGGATGATGGCGCGCCCCAAAGCGAAATCGGATGCCGACGGCATCGAGGAGTGCATCAAGGGTTCGAAGATTCTGAGCTCGCGAGTGAACGATTTCGCGAATCTCACAATCGTGCAGGGTGCCGTTGCGGCCCGCCCGAACATCGGCGCTCGCCGGGCTGCGGCCACGCCGATCTCGACGCGCTCCGTGCTGACGCTGGCCTCCGAAACCGTAATCGCTGAGGGGCTGCGGCAGGCCGACTTTGCGGCGGCGAGGGACTACGGTGCCAAGGTCATCGCCGAGGCACTGGATGGCAAGGTGTTGCTGCAGGTGGACTCGGTGCAGCGCGTCTTCGGCCTAGTGGATATGCTGTTGAAGCGCGAGGTGGGTTCGGCCACGCCCAACTTCATCCGGCGCGTCACCTTGCTCAAGCCATCGCCGCCTGCGACTGCCTGGTCCCTCGACAAGATCGGCGTCGCGGCGGCTTGGGCCGTCACCAGGGGCAGTCCGGACATCAGAGTTGCAGTGCTCGACGAGGGCGTCGATACCAAGCACCCATCGCTGAAGCCAGCCGTCGTCGCTGAGCGGGACTTCATCGGCAACAACGGGAACTCGGCAATGCCCTCGGGCAACGACGCCCACGGCACGGCGTGTGCGGGCATCGTTCTCTCGCGCGACAAGCAGTTTCCGGGGATCGCGCCCGGGTGCTCGCTGATCGCGGCGCGCATTGCGGTGGGCGACGGCAACGACGGCTGGATCTTCGAAGACTTCTCGACAGCCGATGCCATCGACTGGTGCTGGCGCCAGGGTGCGGCAGTGCTGTCGAATTCATGGGGCGGAGGTGCGCCCAGCGATGCCATCAGCCGTGCCTTCGCCCGCGCACGCACCCAAGGCCGCGGCGGTCTGGGCAGCGTCGTATGCATCGCGGCTGGCAATAATCAGGATCCGATCGATTTTCCGGGCGACCTTCCGGGTTACGTGACCGTCGGTGCATCGAACCCGAAGGACGAGCGTAAGACCAAGACGTCTTCGGACGGCGAAAACTGGGGATCGAACTTCGGGCCGACCATGCATCTGCTCGCCCCAGGCGTCTTCATTTGGACAACGGATATCTCGGGATCGGCAGGGTACGAGACCGGTGACTTCACCAAGACCTTCAACGGCACATCGTCGGCGACACCGGCCGTGGCGGGCGTGGCAGCTCTGATGCTGAGCGCCAACCCGGCGCTCAGCGTCGCGAGCGTGCGCAATCTGCTCCAAACGACGGCGAAGAAAATCCAGAAGCAGACAACTTGGACACCTGAGTTGGGGTGGGGTCGGCTTGATGCCGCCAAGGCGGTTCAGTCCGCCAAGGTGGCTGGCGCGCCTGCGCAACCTGCGGCACCCAAGAAGGCTGTGGGCAAGAAGAAGCCCGCCGCCAAGAAACTTAGAGGCTGAGGCTCCCGGTCAAGGTAAGTGCCACTTCAGGGTTGAACGGCGTGAAACTAAACTTGGTTGTACTGTTCAAACCCGCATGAAGAGTTATTACTATGCTGGCGGCAGGAAGATCGAGCTCGAGGCTGACGACGAGCATGTTGCCGTGGATCGGGTGGTCGCGGAAGCGGCTGGGCTGACCGGCAGCGCAATCGGCGTCGGCTTGCCGGATCTGCGCAGCGGGGTCGTCCTTTCGGAGAAGTCCTCGCTCGGCGACAACTTGCTCGACTCCTTGCACGGCGCTGGCGCGCTCCGCCCCGTATTCCGCCACAATCAAGCCGTGCTGGTTGCGCTGCCGGAGGTTCGTGTGGAGTACGATGATCTGACCCAGCGCAATGCCGTCAAGAAGCTACTGGCCAGCGACTTCCACGACGCGGCGATCTCCGAAGAGACCGATGATCGGATGATATTGACGCCCCGGTCCGGCGATGCACGCGATGCGTTGAAAATGGCCAACAAAATTTTTGAGAATGCGCACCCTGCGGCGTCGTCGGTGCGGTTCGTGCAGTTCATACCGAAGCCGGGTGTGAGGCGATAGCGGGAAGCGGTGGACGAGGGAATGAGCATGCCAGAGAACAAGACGAGCCCGTTCCCGCAGATGCCACGCGCATCAATATGAGCTAGGCACTGGAGATCCGTTACTGGGCAGAGAAATTCGGCTGCACGAACAGATAACTCTTCTCCGCTGTCGGCTCCGTTGGGTCGGCTGCGACGAAGGTGCAGGCATACCTGAAGCGAAAGTAAATCAACGCTGGCCGGTTGGGCGGGTCAGTGCGCTGTGCAGTTGCAGCCGATGGCTTCGCACTGTTTGCGGCGACGCCAGCCGTGACACTGCTAGACATTGTGGTCCTCGGTTGTGTGTCCGCTCGATGGACGGGATTGGCCATTCACTTTGGTGCTCGATCAAGCCTTTCAATGGCCATCATTGCGCGCCCCCTTGTCTCTTGCGAGACGCGCGCACTGTCCCTCAATGACTTCAACTCAAGCACTGCTCTTTCGGCGGCACCAGAGAGGTTTTGAGCGGTGGCAACACTTCCAATTTGCGAAATGGCCTCAACAGTCTGGGAGCTGTTGGTCGCGTCGGCTGTCTTGGATAGGTTAGCTACCGCTTGCTGGACGGCTGTGTCCGCAGTCTTTGCCTCCGCGGGTTCTACCTTTGAGGTCGCTTGCAGTATTGCAATAGACGCGCCTTGAATGTCTGCCACAGCCGACGAGGAGAGCGCTGATGCCGAGGCACCAGCGCCTACGCTCGCGGCCACCGCTTTGAGCTTCTCAGTGTTCTCGGCAATGCTCTTGATGGCAACTTCCGATGTCACTTTCCGAGCGTATGTGCTGCTATTCGCCAGAATCGAAGGGAACGCTAGCCCGCATGTGACGGCGAAAAAGAACCCACGGACAATTTGAGCAGAATCTAATGTGGTCAAGAGATACACGCCAATTCCGGCGGCTGCCCCGCCCTTCAACACGGGAATCAACAGGAGCGATGCAAGTTTCGACAGTGTCAGCGGATACGACACAGGGTCGGCCCAAGAGTCAAGTACGGACAGAAGTCCGCCCGTAGCACCTCCCACGACGATGATCGCTATTTCAAGGAGTTTGTTCATGTCTTACCTCCGGTTAAAGGGTATTAACCAATAGTGAACGAGAAGCGACTTGATCACCCCCCATCAACCCCGCGTAAACCCCAGCGCATCAAGTTGCGTCAACCACGCCCCCTTCGCAAGCTTGGTGAAGCCGGATTTCGTTGGATGTAGTTCGTTGTCCCAGTCCTGTATGTAGGTCGCGGGTGCGGTGCGCAGGGTGCCTAGTGCGTGCGGGCAAAAGACGCCGGTCATGCGGCTGGCTAGCTGCTGCATCGCGGTGTTGAGGGCGTCGATGTAGATGCCGATCACGGCGGTACGAAACGCGAGGGCTGGATCAACTTTGGCGCGATCCATAGCCGGGGCAACCCACGGTCCGCCGAACTTGAATTTTTCGCCGCCGATGGGCGAGAAACCTCTTCCGTCCGGAACCGGATGATCGTAACCATTGAGCAGCACCGGTGGCGTGCGAATGTTGGCGCGCTGCGCCGCAATCTGCACGTCGCTGACCAGCGCGGCCATGATGCCGATCAGCGTGTCGACGATGTGATTTAACTTGTCGGTGTCGAAGCAGTCTTCGGGCTTTGCGATGCCGGTGCAATCAGGCTTCAGCGCGAACGCGTAGTCCACCGAATCGTTGCCGCCGCCGCTGATCATCACCAGGCTGAAACGGAAGTTTTGCGCGGTGAGTTCGTTGCGCCACATCGCGGCAAATTTGCCGGTGCGGTAGTCGGACAACAGCGCGCCGTTCTTGCCCAGAATGTGTGCGGTCTTGTAGTCAGGATGCAGCTGCTTCAACGCCAGAATGGAGGCGAGCAGACTGTTCTTCGGATACCAGAACCACGAGTCACCAATCGCGAGAATCGCCGCGAACGGATCGGTGCTGCCGGGGGGAAAGACCTGAACTGTCATTTCGTTCTCCTGCGTTCTTCCGCAATTTAGGAGCGACGCCAATGCACAAAATTTGGCTGCGTCATGAGGACGAACTGTAGGCGAAGATTTGGCGTTTGCGTCCTACCTGTTCGGGTAGGAGTTACGCGTTCGTGGTCAGGTGTTGCGCCAACAACTCCAACCGAAGACGCCCATTTCATATGGGCTAAACCATCGATTTATGCATAAAACCGGTTTA
>JAYTDE010001018.1:0-3480 GCA_043736195.1 Burkholderiales bacterium
CTGCGGATACGCTGACAAAAATCGCCCGTAGCAAGGGCCAAGCCTACTATCACGGCGAAGTCGCTGCTGCGAATGCCAGCTTCATCGCCTCGATCTGCAGATGCAGGGATTCGGGGCCGTCGGGGTCGAGTGAGGCAAGATCGAAATTCTCCAGCATGCCCAGCGCCATCAGCGCGGCGATGCCCTGGCCATTGGGCGGAATCTCGTGCATGGTGTAGCCGCGATAGTTCTTCTGGATCGGCGTGACCCAGTCACAGGTGTGGGCGGCCAGGTCGGCTTCGCGCATCACCCCGCCACTGGCCAGCGAGTGCCTGGCAATCGCAGCAGCGACTTCGCCGTGATAGTAGGCTTGGCCCTTGCTACGGGCGATTTTTGTCAGCGTATCCGCAGCACCCTTCAGGACAAAGTGTTCACCCACATGCGGCGTGCGTCCCTTGGGCAGAAAATGTTCGGCGAACCCTGGCTGATTCTTCAGAATCGGCTCCATCGCCTTCCACTTCTGATGCACGATCGGGCTCACCAGATAGCCGTCGCTGGCGTAGCGGATGGCCGATTCGAACAGGTCTTCAAACGGCAGCTTGCCGAACCTGTCGGACAGCGCACGCCAGGCCGACACCGCGCCCGGCACGGTGACGCTGTTGGCGCCGCGCTCGGGCTTGGTGGGCCCGAGTGACTTGAAGTAATCCGCGGTCCAGCCAAGCGGTGAGCGGCCCGAGGCATTCAGGCCGTGCAGCTCCTTGCCGTCCCACAGGATGCAGAACGCATCCGACCCCAGGCCATTGGAGATCGGCTCGACAATGGTCAGCGTGATCGCAGTGGCAAGCGCGGCGTCGACCGCGTTGCCGCCGCGCCGGTAGGCATCGATGCCGGCTGCAACGGCCAGTGGCTGCGAGGTGGCGACCACGTTTTTCGCGAAAACCGGAATGCGCTTGGTCGCGTAGGGGAAGTTCCAGTTGAATTGCATGCGGATCCTCGCAGGGTTCAATCGGGTTTGATGCCGGCACGCTTGATCACGGCGGCGTATTTTTCGGTATCCCGCGCCACCGCGCGGGCCAGTTGTTCGGGCGGGCCGCCCACCGGCTCGGCCCCAAGCGCGCCCAGGCGTTCGCGAAAGTCCGCGGCCTGCAGGGCCTTGTTGATTTCGGCATTCAGGCGCTGGATGATCGGCGCGGGTGTGCCGGTGGCTGCGAACACGCCGAAATAGGTGTTGCTCTCGAAGCCTTTGAGCCCGGCTTCATCCATGGTGGGAATGTCCGGCACCAGCGGCGAGCGCTTGAGCGCCGAAATGCCCAGCGTCTTGACTTTGCCACCGCGGATGTGCGGCAGGGCCGAGGCGATATTGTCAAACACAAACGCGACCTGCCCCGCGATCAGATCCGGAATCGACAGGGCAGTGCCCTTGTAGGGAATGTGCACGATGAAAGTGCCGGTGGCTGCCTTGAACTGCTCCCCGGTCAGGTGCACGATGGTGCCGTTGCCCGATGAGGCGAAGTTGAGCTTGCCCGGATTCGCCTTGGCGTAAGCGATCAATTCCTTGAGATTGTTCACCGGCAAGGTCGGCGAGGCGATCAGGATGTTGGTCGCGTCGGCCATGTGGATCACCGGCGCGAAATCCTTCTTCGCGTCGTAGGGCATTTTCGGGTTCAGTGCCGGGCCGATCGAATGGGTCGAGGTGGTGGCCAGAAGAATGGTGTAGCCATCGGGTGCGGCCTTGGCAACCATGTCGGAGCCGATGGTGCCGCCGGCGCCGGGCCGGTTTTCCACCACCACCTGTTGCCCCACCAGTTCGCCCAGTTTTTGTGCCAGCACGCGCCCGAAGATGTCGGTCGCGCCGCCGGGCGGGAAAGGAATCACAAGCCGCACCGGCTTGCCCGGATAGGTCTGTGCCAAGGCATGCGGGGCGGCAAGTGTGGTCGCGACGGCAAGCGCGACTGCGGCGGTGAGGCTGAACTGGCGACGATTGATCATGTTGTTCTCATTCGGCCTTGGCGCCGGAGTCCTTCACCACCTTGGCCCATTTGGTGATCTCGCTGGCCTGGTAGCGCGCCAATTCGTCCGGGGTCGAAAGGACCGCATCCAGCCCCAGTGTTTTCAGGCGCGTTTGCACGTCGGGCAGATTGAACACACGCACCATCTCGCCGTGCAGGCGGTTGACGATGTCGCGCGGCGTGTTGGCCGGCGCGAACACCGCGAACCAGGTGGTGGCCTCGAAACCGGGTACGGTTTCGGCAACCGTTGGCACCTCGGGCGCGGCCGCTGAGCGCCGGGCGGTGGTTTGCGCCAGCGCCCGGATTCTTCCCTCTTTTGCCATCGGCAAGGCGGATGGCATGTTGTCGAACATCAGTTGTATCTGCCCGCCGATCAGGTCGGGGATCGCGAACTGCCGACCCTTGTAGGGCACATGCGTCATCGAGGTGCCGGTGAGCGACTTGAACAGCTCGCCGCTGACGTGCACAGAGGTGCCGATGCCGGGCGAGCCGAACGACAGCTTGTTCGGATTGGCCTTCATGTAGGCGATCAATTCGCTTACGTTTTTGACCGGCAGATCATTGTTGACCACCAGCAGGTTGGGCGCCGAGGCGAGTAGCGAGACCGGGCTGAAATCCTTGACCATGTCGTAGGACATCTTGGCGTACAGCGCGCCGTTGATCGAATGGGTGCCGACTGTGCCCATTACCAGCGTATAGCCATCGTTGGGGGATTTGGCGACGATGTCGGCGCCGATATTGCCACCGGCGCCGGGCTTGTTGTCCACCACCACTGCCTGGCCCAGAGTGGTCTTCTCGCTGAACAGGCGCGCCAGGATGTCCGGTGCGCCACCGGTCGGGAAGGTGACCACCATACGGATCGGCTTGGTGGGATAGCCCTGGGCGAGAACGCCGGTGGCAAAAATGGCCAGTACGAGTGCACCGAGCCATGATTTGAATGGCATCAACTTCTCCAAGAAAACAGTGTGTATTAAGTGATTCGAGCCTGTCAAAAAACAAACGGGGCGCACCATGATGCGCCCCGCCTGCCGGCAAAACAACGCCTCGCTACTCTTCGACGAAGGTCGCTTCACGTTTCTTGGATATCGCCGGCAGCGAGATGATCACGATCATCGCCACCGCCATCAGCAGCATGGTCAGCGACAAGGGGCGCGTGAGGAAAACGCTCGGATCACCACGCGAAAGCAGCATCGCCCGTCGCAGGTTTTCCTCCATCATCGGCCCCAGGATGAAGCCCAGGAGCAACGGCGCGGCTTCGCAGCCGAAGCGCAGGAACACCATGCCCAGGACGCCGAACAGCACTGTGATCAGCACGTCGAACGAGTTGTTGTTGACCGAGAACACGCCGATGCAGCAGAACATCAGGATCGCCGGATACAGGATGCGGTACGGTACCTTGAGCAACTGCACCCACATGCCGATCAGCGGCAGGTTCAGGATCACCAGCATCAGGTTGCCGATCCACATCGAGGCGATCATGCCCCAGAACAGC
>JAYTDE010001019.1:0-23987 GCA_043736195.1 Burkholderiales bacterium
GTTGTTCAGGACTTCGCGCGGCCTGGCTGGTCCCGCATGCGCTCAAAACGGCAGCGCCGCATCCGGCTTTACCGCCAGCAATGCAGCGCGAAATTGCGCCTGGATACGCTCGATCGCGGCCGTGGAATCGGCCTCGAAGCGCAGCACGATGATCGGTGTGGTGTTGGACGAGCGCATCAGGCCGAAGCCATCGGCATACTCGACACGCAGGCCGTCGATGTCGATCACGCGCACGGCATCGGGAAACTTCGCCTCCTTCCGCAGGCGGTCGATCAAGGCGTAGTTCTCGCCCTCCGCGCAGTGCAGGTGCAACTCCGGAGTGGCGATCGCATCCGGCAGGGCGTTGAGCAAAGCGCTCGGGTCGGCATGGCACGCCAGGATTTCAAGCAGCCGCGCGCCGACATACAAGGCATCGTCAAAGCCGTACCAGCGTTCCTTGAAGAACACGTGACCGCTCATCTCGCCGGCGAGCAAGGCGCCGGTTTCCTTGAGCTTGGCCTTGATCAGCGAATGCCCGGTCTTCCACAGCAAGGGCTTGCCGCCGTGGCTTTCGATCCAGGGCCCGAGATTGCGCGTGGATTTGACATCGTAGATGACCGTGGCGCCGGGATTGCGCGACAGCACGTCGGCGGCATACAGCATCATCTGCCGGTCCGGGTAGATGATGCTGCCGTCCTTGGCAACCACGCCCAGGCGATCGCCATCACCATCGAACGCGAAGCCGATCTCGGCATCGGTCTTCGCCAGCGTCGCGATCAGGTCGTTCAGGTTTTCAGGGTGCGCAGGGTCGGGATGATGGTTGGGAAAGGTGCCGTCGACTTCGCAAAAAAGCTCGGTTACTTCGCAGCCCAGGCGCCGAAACAAGGCCGGTGCGAAGGCGCCCGCGACACCGTTGCCGCAATCGATCGCCAAATGCATGGGGCGCGCCGGCCGGATGTCGGCGACGATGCGCGCCAGGTAGTTCTCGCCGATATCGTGGCGCCGGTAGCCACCGCTGCCGGCGACCAGATCGCCCTCGATAACGCGGGTCCGCAATGCGGTGATTGCCGTGCCGTGCAGGGTTTCCCCGTCGATCATCATCTTCAGGCCGTTGTAATCCGGCGGATTGTGACTGCCGGTGACCATCACGCCCGAGCCGGTGCCCAGTTCGTAGGTTGCGTAATACAGCATGCCGGTGGCCACCATGCCCAGGTCGATAACATCCACGCCCGCTGCTTGAATGCCGGCCGCCAGTGCGCCTGCCAGCTCCGGTCCGGACAGGCGGCCGTCGCGACCAATCACGATCGCACCCACGTTGCGACTGCGCGCCTGGCTACCGATGGCGCGACCGATCGCTTCGACAATCGCAGCGGTCAGTGTCTTGCCGACAATACCGCGGATGTCATAGGCCTTGAAGATTTCCTGGGGCAGATTCATGGATGTTCGTCGAAGTAGTTGAGAAGTCGTTGTGGCAGCCAGTCGATGCGCCCAGGCGGCAGTGGCCCGGTGGTGAATCCGACATGTCCGCCGTGCACAGGTTGTTCCAGTGTAACGCTCGGTGATACCTGACTTGCGGTTGGCAACGAGTGCGCCGGCATGAAGGGATCGTTTCTGGCATTGAGCACCAGCGCCGGTATGCCAATGTGCGCAAGCCATGGCTTGCCGGAGGCGCGTGCCCAGTAGTCCTCGGTATCGCGAAAGCCGTGCAGCGGTGCGGTGACCAGGTTGTCGAACTGGTACAAGTCGCGTGCGCCGCGTACGCGTTCGGCGTCGATCATTCCTGGAAAGCGTGCCAGCTTGGACAGGCTTTTCTGTTTCAGCGTGTCCAGGAACATGCGGGTGTAGACCATGTTGAAACCCCGGCCAAGCGCGGTTCCGGCGGCCGCCAGGTCGAGTGGCGCCGATACCGCGGCGAGCGCACGAACGATGTCGCCGGCTGCAGCGCCATGTTCACCAGCCCATTTGGCCAGGGCATTGCCTCCGAGCGAAATGCCGACCGCGTAAATGGTGCATGGTGCACGCCTTGCGACGATGCGGCGCAGGATCCAGTCGATCTCGGCACTGTCGCCGGAGTGATAGGCGCGCGGCAGGTGATTCAGCTCGCCGGAACAGCCGCGAAAATGCGGCACACAGCCGTTCCAGCCGCGACCACGCACTGCGCCCATCAGCGCTTTCGAATAATGGCTCTGCGAAGAGCCTTCGAGGCCGTGGAACATCACCACCAGTGGCATGGCCGGATTCCAGAGCGGCGCGCCGGAGGCGTCTGCCAGCCAGTCGACATCAACGAAATCGCCATCGGTGGTGCCGTCCGAGCCGACACTGGGCCAGCGTTCCCGCGCGAATGCCTCGTGTGTCGCCGACGCGGCGATGGCCGGCAGAATGGTTTGCAGGTTGGCTCCCGGCAGCCACCAGGGACGAAGATACGGCTGGTTTTTCACCGGCTGTACGCCGTCGGGCATGCTTGCGGCCGATCCACCCGCATGCTCAATGCAGCACTTTCGGTCGCGCTGCGGCTGTCGACTGAGTGGCGGCCTGCTCCACCTTCGGGGAGGGCGAGGAGTGATGCAACAACATTTTCCAGCCATTGCCTGAACGCACGTACACGTTGGTGGCGATCACCGGCGCTGCTGGCCGCGCTTCGCCCTTGAGCGTGATGAACTCATGCACGCAGTGCGTGGCCATCATCATCGACTGCATCGCCTGGATCTGGCCCACGTGGACCGACAGGCGCGCGCCGGCCTGGAAGACCTGGCGCCAGATCTCGCGTACCGCCGCGTGCCCAACCAGCCGCGGGCCGCCGGGATGGACGCAAACGATTTCCTCGTCTTCTGCCCAAACCGCCATCATCGCGTCAAGATCGGCTTTTTCGAGAGCTTCGTAGAACGCACTCTCGCAGTCCTGCGGGCTGGTGAAAATCCGTTGTGTCATCGTGCGTATCAGATTGGCCGGGGCATAGCCTGCGAATGGTACCAAGGAAGCGCGGGCAATGATGAGCGCCGCGCCGGGCTGGAACAGACAACGCGCGCCAGTCGCCCGCGCGCGCTCAGTGATCGATTGCCAGGCAGCGGGCGATGACTTCGGCGGGCATGATCTCGCGCATGCAGCGAAAGTGCCCCAACGGGCATTCGCGGGCGAAGCACGGGCTGCACTCGAGAGCTTTGTAGATTACCTGCGCCTTTGGCGAGAGCGGTGGAGTGTGTTCGGGTGAGGAAGAACCGAACATGGCGATCTGCGGTCGGTCCAGGGCTGCGGCTATGTGCATCAGGCCGGAGTCGTTGGTGACGACCATCGCGCTGCCTGCGATCAGGTGTATGGCGTCGTCCAGCGTGGTCTTGCCCGCGAGGTTGAGCGCGGCGCCATGCGAAAGTTGTTCGATCGACAATCCGGCCGGCGCATCCTTTTGCGTACCAAGCACGATGGGCATCATGCCCGCAGCTTTCAGGCGCGCCGCGGTTTCGGCGAAGTATTCAGTCGGCCAGCGCTTGGCGGGACCATATTCGGCGCCAGGGCACAGCGCGACAACCGGTTCACCCGGCACAAGGCCGATGCCGGCTTTGGCCGCGATCACCGCCAGGGGGTCGACGGCAAGCCTGGGAGTCGGCAGTGTGCTGGTGCGTGGTCGGCCGGGCCGCTCCGCCAGCTGGGCATAGAAGCCAGCCATCGGTGCACGTGCCTCCGCTTTATTCGGATTCTCGTGGCGCACATTGAGCAACCCGTAACGCGACTCACCGATGTAACCCGCACGTAACGGTACGTCGGCGAAAAACGGTACCAATGCCGATTTCCATGAATTCGGCAAGGTGAATGCCTGGGTGTAGCTGCCCTTGAGCGAGCGCCCGAGGCGCCAGCGTTGGCGCAAACCAAGGCTGCCGTGTCGCGTTTCCGCTTCGATCACGACGTCGACTTGCGCCATGCGGCGGAACACCGGAGCGACCGCCGGGATTGCGACCACATCGATTGCGACTGCCGGCTGGCGCGCCTTGAGTAGCATCAACAGTGGCTGCGCCATCAGGCAGTCGCCCAGCCAGTTGGGCGCGATCACGAGTGTGCGCAACATCGCTCGGCTAACCGATCATGCCGGTGTAATGTTCCACTTGAGGCGCGCAATCGAGAGGCTTGCCATGCAGGCTCGCTCGCGCTGGACATCCGGCCCATGCAGTGACGCGCACGTGCTGGAAAACCTAGTGCCCGCCGGCGATCGCGCCACCCTTGAGCTTGTACACTGTTCCGCAGTAGGGGCACCTGGCGGAGCCCACGGTGGCGATGTCAAGAAAAACCTTGGGGTGATGGCACCAGACCGGCATCGCCGGGTTGGGGCAAAAAGCCGGCAGGTCCTTTGCTTCGACCTCGATCACCGGCATCTCCCGTGGCGCGCTCATGGATCTGCCCTCGCTACTTTTTCTTCGCGCGCGCGACCGGCTTTTTCGATGCCGCCACCGGGGTCAGCCATTTGGCGTACTTCTTGTTCTTGCCGTTGACGATGTCGAAGAACGCCTTCTGGATTTTCGCGGTGATCGGGCCGCGGCTGCCGGAGCCTATGCTGCGCGAATCGAGGTCGCGTATCGGGGTCACTTCGGCTGCGGTACCGGTGAAAAAAGCTTCGTCGGCGATGTACACGTCATCCCGCGTCAGGCGCCGCGACCGCACCTCGATTTTCAGATCGCGGGCGATCGCATGCACACAGGCGCGCGTGATGCCGACCAGAGCCGACGCAAGTTCCGGCTCGTAGAGCACGCCGTCCTTGACGATGAACACGTTCTCGCCAGCGCCTTCGGCAACGAAGCCGTCGACGTCGAGCAGCAGCGCCTCGTCATAGCCATGCATCACGGCTTCGCGGTTGGCCAGGATGGAGTTCGCATAGGTCGCGGAAAACTTGGCGCGCGCCATGGTTGCATTCACATGATGGCGGGCGAAGCTTGAAGTCTTGACCCGAATGCCCTTGGTCAAACCGTCTTCGCCCAGGTAAGCGCCCCATGGCCAGGCGGCGATAGCCACATGGGTCGTCGCCCCGACCGGGGACACGCCCATTTTTTCCGAGCCGTAGAAGGCGATCGGTCGCAGGTAACAGGACTCAAGTTTGTTGGCGCGCACGACTTCCTTTTGCGCTTCCATCAGCACTTCCTTCGAATACGGCATGTCCATCATGTAGATCTTGCAGGAGTTCAGCCAGCGATCGGTGTGCTCGGAAAGCCTGAAAATCTGCGTACCCGATACGGTGTTGTAGGCGCGCACGCCCTCAAACGTGGCCAGGCCGTAGTGCAGCGAATGCGTCAGCACATGCGTGGTGGCGCTGCGCCACGGCACCAATTTGCCGTCGTACCAGATGAACCCGTCGCGGTCGGCCATCGACATGATGCGTATCTCCGAATCGATTTTGAAAGAGGAAAGCGATTTTAGCGGATTCGCTCCTTATAATCCGGACTGTTTTTCCATGACCTACGATCGATGCCCAAAGTGCGGCCATGCGCCGCTGCCCGCGGCCCAGTCCGCGCCGGCCGCATGTGCGGCCTGCGGCGTGATCCTGGCCAAAGCTGGCGCTGTCGGCGCCTCTTCGCGTGTTGTTCCGCGCACGGCGATCAGCGCTGATGACGAGCCGGTGCGCGTTACCGGAATTTCTGGGCTTGTTCTTCATGTTCCGCCTGCGATTGACCGGATCAACTGGCTGCTGCGTGCGGTCGCGCTGGTGATCGCATGCGTTTGGACGGCCTGGATTTTCAAGGGTGTCGACGTCGCCATCGGCGAGGCTGGCAGCTACTTTCTATGGGCGGTTCTTACTCCCTTTCACGAAGCGGGACACGTGCTGCTGCTGTGGGCGCCGCGGTTTGCGACCATTCTCGGCGGTACGCTGGGTCAGCATCTGATGCCGGGCCTGCTGGCGGGCGTGCTTTTGATTCGACGTCGCGATCCGTTCGGTGCGGCGCTATTCACCTGGCTGTTGGGTTATTCGATCATCATGATGGCGGTGTACATGTTTGACGCGTTCGACCCCCGCATGATGCTGCTTGACGGTCGCACCGGAGCCGTTAGTGACGGCCACGACTGGCAAAATCTTTTCGGCGACCTCGGTTTGCTGCCGCGCGCGCGCGGCATTGGCATTTTCTGCGGCCGCCTGGGGCAGGCGGTCATGATTGCCAGCTTGGCGTGGGCGGCGGTGATCGTCTGGCTGCAGCGCTCCCGTGTATCCGATCTTCCGTTTGCCGAGGATGGTCCCGATGTGTAGGGGGCTGGCCTTGTTATGCGCGATATCGTTCGCGGCCAGTGCCCAAACCGGTTCGCGTTGGTGGATCGGGTTCATTGATGCCAACGACCGCGCGTTTCTCGAGATCCCGAGCGACGGCAGCGCATGTGCCGGGCGCGCCGCGATGGTGAAAAAAGCATCGACCCAGCCTGGGGATGTGCTGCCTTCACGCCTGAGCGCTGCCACCCAGGTTGGCAGAGATGCGCGCCTTGCATTCGGCGTGGCCGATCTGGCCGGTCAAAACCGCGAGCGCGTGCTGCCGCGCGTGGTCGCGATCGCCCGCGAGGGTGAAACGGCGCGCGTGCCGCTGCCGGCGTCCTGCTGGTTTCTGGCGGAGGCTGGAACCGGGGCAGAAGGCTATCGGGCTTTGGAGGATCGCATTGCGATCGGGGTTCATCCGCCGCGCGCGCTCACCGTTCGTACCTTTGAGCAGAACTGGAAGAGCTATACCGCATTGTCCGCGACGGATGCACGCCTGCTGGCGGCCCAGGACGTGCCGGCGGAACTCTTCGAACGCGTGGCCGCGCTTTTGCCGCAGGCCCTGCAACTGCACGCCCAGGCGTTCACTGCGACGCTTGACGCGGCGCGTGGGCCGGAACCGCTATGGCTGATTGGCGCGATTGAGCGCGGCGACGCGCCTGCCGGTGAGCCTGGCACCTTCAACACGCTCAATTTGATCGTGCGTGCGAACGCGCCTGATGGTCCGGTGCTGTATGTGGCCGGTCCTTCCGGCGGCATCGGGCACAATCGTGGCGGCAGTTTCGCCTTGCAGGTGGCGGCGGCGGTCGATCTGGATGGCGATGGCAATGACGAATTGCTGCTGCGAGCACGCTATTACAGCGGCGGCAACCTCAAGGTTCTGCGCTGGGATGGCCGGCGTTTTGTCGAGGTCCGACAGACTGGATACGAAGGCGAGTAGGCTCGATGCAACCCGTGAGTGCATACTTCCACGCTTTGATCATGCACGTGGCTGCATTTCCACCATCCGGCCTCAGGCATTGCCGTGCGCGGCCGAAACCGTTGAAATCAATTTCGGGTGCGCCTGAATCGGGCCACTTCGCCACCGCGGCATTTTCCGCAACGACTCTCCAATGCGCGCTTCCGCCGCGCCCTCCTCCATGACATCGACAACCTCCCCTGACGATACCAAGCGCAACGTGTTTCTGCTGATCCTTTGCCAGGGTCTGCTGTTTGTCAACAACACGACCATGATCGCGGTCAATGGTCTGGTCGGCTTCGCACTGGCGCCCAACGCAGCCCTGGCGACCATTCCGGTCACCGCCTATGTGATCGGCTCGGCGCTGGCTTCAGCCCCGATCGCGCGCATGATGCGGCGCTACGGGAGACGCATCGGGTTTTCAATCGGCACCCTGTTCGGTGTGCTCGGTGTGACCTTGGCTGCGATGGGCACGCATATGAAGCTGTTCTGGCTGGTATGCCTTGGCACCATGGTGGTGGGCATCTACAACGCCTGCGGCCAGCTGTACCGCTTCGCCGCCGCCGAGGTGGCGCCGCCGTCCTTCAAGGAGCGCGCGATCTCTTATGTCATGGCCGGCGGCATCATTGGCGGCGTGGTCGGTCCCAACCTCGCCAAGTACTCGAAAGACCTGTTGGCGGTCGCCTTCGCAGGCTCGTTCGCGGTGCTGGTTCTGTTCGCTCTTGCTTCGTTGCTGGTGATCCAGTTCATCCGCTTTCCGCCACAGACGGCAGCCGAGAAGGCTGGCGGCGGCCGGCCTCTGGCTGAAATCATGCGCCAGCCGGCATTTATTGTGGCCGCCTTGTCGGCGACCATTGGCTATGGCGTCATGAACCTCTTGATGACAGCTACGCCGCTGGCCATGCAGATGTGCAGCCATCCGTTTGCGGACGCGGTACTGGTGCTCGAATGGCATGTCATCGGCATGTTCGCCCCCTCTTTTTTCACCGGCAGCCTGATACGGCGTTTCGGTGTCCTCAAAATCATCTTTACCGGTGTTCTGCTGATGTTCGGTTGCGTGGCTTTTGCGCTCAATGGTAATGACGTGACGCACTTTCTGGTCGCCCTGTTCGCACTCGGAGTCGGCTGGAATTTCATGTTCATCGGCGGCACCACCTTGCTGACCCAGACCTATCGGCCCGAGGAGAAGAACCGGGTGCAGGGTGCCAACGACTTCCTGGTGTTCCTGACCATGGCGATTTCCTCGTTCTCCTCAGGTGCTCTGGTCACCAGTCGCGGCTGGGAATTGCTCAACATGGGTGCACTGCCGTTTCTGGTTCTGGCGTCGATGGCGATTCTCTGGCTTGCGCTGCGGCCACGCGGCACCTCGCCCGGAGCATGAGCGCGGCCTCTTCGCCGCCAGGCGACACGCCGCGCACGGTCTATTTGGCCGGGTCTTTGGCGGTGCTGCCGTTTCTTGCCGGCACGGTGCCCTTCGGAATAGTGACAGGGATCGCCACGCGCGCCGCCGGCCTTTCGTTTTGGGAATCGGTGGCAGTAACCCTGCTGGTGTTTTCCGGCACCGCGCAGATCGCCGCCCTGCCTTTGATGGTTGCCGGCGCTCCACCATTGGTGGTGGTATTCACCGCCTTTGTAATCAGTTTGCGCTTCGTCATCTATAGCGCGGCGGCGGCAGCCCATTTTCGCAAGTTGTCGCTTGCATGGCGGCTGGTGCTTGGTTATTTCAACACCGACACCGGATTCGCCCTGTTCATGCGCAAGATGGCGGATCAGCCCGACTTCGCGCATCGCCACTGGTATTACCTGGGAGGCGGCAACATGGTGGCACTGTCCTGGATCGTCGCGACCATCGCAGGCATCCATGCGGGCGCCCAGGTTCCGGTGGCCTGGCGACTGGAGTTCGCTGCGACCCTGGCGATCCTCGCGTTGATGGGTCCTTTCGTGCGCAGCCGGCCGGATCTGGTCGCCGCGATTGTCGGCGGCGGCGTCGCACTTGCGGCTGCCGCTTTGCCGATGAAGCTGGGTCTGGTGTGTGGCGCGATTGCCGGCATCGCCGCCGGCACGCTGGCCGAACGCGCGATCGCGGGGGATGCCCGATGACCAACCACGTGGCCGAGTACGGCTGGGCGCTGTGGGGCATCATCCTTGGCATGGCGGCGGTCACCTACTTGAACCGGGCCGCGCTGTTTGTTGTTTCGGATCGCTTCCAGTTGCCGCCCGGCTGGCAACGCGCCTTGCGCTTCGCGCCGGCCGCCGCCCTCAGTGCGATCGCCATCCCCGACTTGTTTCTGCATCAAGGCCAGATCGACGTTTCGCTGGACAACATCCGGCTGATTGCCGGTCTCGGCGGTCTCATGATTGCCGTGCTGACGCACAGCTCCGTGTTGGCGATCACAGTCGGGATGTTGGTTTTGCACGGCTTGCAGCGTCTGGCAGGATGAACGGTCTACCCGGCACTGCCATCGGTTTCAAGCACCGCCTGCCATAGGCGGCTGACCAAAGAGGTCTCGGCGCATACCTGCTCGCGCGGGACTCGCGCATACTCGGCATTGTTGAGGCGCAGTGCATGCTGATGCCTGCGGTAGGTACGATAGGCGTCGCCCGCAGCCGCTCCCAGCTCCGCCGGGATCAGCCCGGCCGCGCCGGCTACACGCAAGAGGCTGATGTTGCCCAGATTGCTGAACAGGCGAGGCTCGTCACGGGCGTGCAGCAGTACCAGGGTTTGCACGCAAAATTCGATATCGACCATGCCGCCGGTGTCGTGCTTGAGATCGAACTGACCTGAGCGATTCGGGTGGCCGGCATGCATTTTTTCGCGCATGGCGCGCACTTCGTGCCGCAGCTTGTTCGCCTCGCGTGGCAACGCCAGTATGTGGCGGCGTTCCTCTTCGAAGGCGGCACCTACGCGCGCACTGCCGGCACAAAAGCGGGCACGGGTCAGCGCCTGATGCTCCCACACCCAGGCACGCTTGCGTTGATAGTCGGCGAATGCGGCCAGGCTGGTGACTAAAAGGCCGCTGGCGCCGTCGGGTCGCAGGCGGGTGTCAACTTCGAACAGGCGGCCGGCGGTGGTCTGCGTGTCGATGAAAGTGATCAGGCGCTGAGCCAGACGGGCATAGGTTTCGGCAGCCTTTTCGTGGGCGTCGTCATAGATGAAGATCAGATCCAGGTCCGACGCATAGCCCAGTTCCTTGCCGCCCAGTTTGCCGTAGGCGATCACCGCGAATTCGGGGGTATCGCAATGGCGCGTTTTCAATGCCGCCCACGATTGCGCGAGTGCGATGGAGAGCGTGCGATCCGCCAGTTCCGACAGGTGGTCGGCCAGGGCCTCGACAGTGAGCAGGCCCTGTACGTCTTGTGCCAGGAGACGGAACACCGCGGTGTGATGGGTTTCCCGCAGTGCGTTCATTTGCGCTTCGAGATCGTCGCCGCAGGCGGCGATCTGCGCTTCCGCGTCGACCGAGAAGCCCGCCATGTCCGGTGCCGCATACAGGGTACGTTCGTCGATCAGTTCGTCAAGCAGGATCGGGTGCAGGGTCAGGTAACGATAGGCCCAGTCGGACGCGCCCAACAGGCGGGCCAGCCGCATGAGCGCCGGCGCGGACTGCGACAGCAAGGAAAGGTAGCTCGCGCGCGAGGCGATGCTTTCAATGAAGCCGAGCAGGCGCGGCAGGGTCACATCCGGTGCCGGCGTGCCGCCGGCGGCATCAATCAGACGTGGCAGCAGCACGTCGAAACGTTCGCGCGAGCTGTCGGCCAGGCGCCGGATCCTGGCACCACCAACGGTGGCGTCGATCAGGCGCGCCTGTTCATCGGGTTGGGTGAATCCCGCGCCTTGCAGGCGTTGCGCCAGGGGCACACCTTCGTTGCCGGGCAGCGCGGGCGCGGGGTCGCCCAACACCTGTTCGAAATGTCGCCGCACCGCGCCGCGATGCGAATCGAGCAGGTTCATGAAGCCCGGCCAATCGGCGCAACCCATGGACTGCGCCAGCCGCGAACGCACATCGTGCGCGGCCGGCAGCATGTGTGTTTGCTGGTCGTCTGCATACTGCAGGCGATGCTCGACGCGGCGCAGAAAATCGTAGGCGGCCGTCAATTCATCTACCGCCAGCGCGGGCAGGAGGCCCAGTTCCCCGAGTACCCTGAGGGTCGGCACGGTCGGGCGCTGGCGCAGACGCGCATCGCGGCCCGCGCGAATCAATTGCAGCGCCTGCGCCACAAATTCGATTTCACGGATACCACCCGGCCCCAGTTTTACATGGTCATCCAGTTCGCGCCTGGCAACTTCGCGCCTGATCTGTGCGTGCAGACCCTTGAGAGACTCGATCGAACCAAAGTCCAGATAGCGCCGGTAAACGAAAGGCGTGACCATGGCCATCAGTTCGGCGGTGCGGTCGCCGGTCACAACCCGGCCCTTGATCCATGCATAGCGTTCCCAGTCACGACCCTGGGCGACCAGATAGTCCTCGAGTGCCTCGAAGCCCATCGCCAGCGGGCCGTCGCCCCAGGGCCGCAAGCGCATGTCGACACGAAAAACGTAGCCTTCCGCCGTGGCTTCCGAAAGCGTCGCGATCAGGCGTCGGCCAACCTGACCAAAAAACTCCTGGTTGCCAACACTGACCGTACCGCCGCGGGTTTCGCCTTCCTCCGGATAGAGAAAAATGAGGTCGATGTCGGACGAGACGTTGAGTTCAAGTCCGCCCAGCTTGCCCATGCCGACCACGTGCATGGTTTGTGGTGACCCGCTGTCGGTGCCAATGGGCGTGCCCAGTCGCGGTGCCAGTTCCGCTACGGCCGCGGCGAGGGCGGCGCAGATGGCTTGTTCCGCCAGCGCCGACATCGCCTGTGTGACCTCGGCCAGATCGGCCAGACCCGCCAGGTCGCGCTCCATGATCACCAGCATGACGACGCGGCGTGCATCGCGCAAAGCGCGTGACAGGTCGCCGGCATGAGTGGCGAGCGCATCGCCGATCAGGTTTGCAATGCCGGCCGCCCCCAGCTGTTGCGCCGACAGTTGCGCCAGTTTTCCGGCCAGATCGGGCCGGGCCGCAAGTTGCGCTCGCGCATAGGCACTGAAAGCTCCGCAGTGCGGCGCGGAAGAAAGGGCTGAAGTGTTTGTTTCCAAATGAAAAATCCTTGTTTTCCCGGGTTATGGCACAGCCATTGTCCAAAGCGGGGCCTATGCTACATTGACAAGTCGAGCCATGGACGCGACAAGCCCTACGCAACCCCTATCAGGCGTCTCCCGATGGCGCCTTGCGCTCACGCGCGGACTCAGGCTGACCGAGTGGTTGGTCTGGGCGCTTTTTTTCGTGGTCGCATTGACATTCCTTCTCCTGCGTTATGCGATTTTGCCGAACGTTGAGAATTATCGGCCCGCGATCGAAAGCGCGCTGTCACGCAGCCTTGGCGGCAAGGTAACCATTGGCCGCATCGATGCCGGCTGGGACGGCCTGCATCCTGATCTGGACTTGGCCGATGTACGGCTGTATGACCGCCAGGGGCGGCCCGCGCTTTCCCTGCCTTTTGTTTCGCTCACTGTCTCCTGGTGGTCGGTACCGCTGCGGGAGTTGCGCCTGCACGCGCTGGAAATCACCGGAGCCGACCTTGAC
This sequence comes from Burkholderiales bacterium, assembly GCA_043736195.1. Classification (GTDB taxonomy): domain Bacteria; phylum Pseudomonadota; class Gammaproteobacteria; order Burkholderiales; family JAEUOS01; genus JAEUOS01. The sequence continues at coordinate 12,767 of JAYTDE010001019.1, forward strand.
ATCCGCCGCACCCGCAGCGGAACGTTCGTCGTCGGTGGTATCGAACTGAATGAGCAGCCGGACGGCGGCGGACTGTCCGACTGGATCCTCGGTCAACGGCGCATCGTCATCGCGGAATCGAAACTGCGCTGGAACGATGAACTGCGCGATGCTCCCGAACTGGCGCTGTCGAATATCCGGACCGTGCTGGAGAGTTCCGGCACGCGGCACCGCTTCGGTTTTGTCGCCGATCCGCCACGTGAATTGGCGTCGCGGCTGGACCTGCGCGCCGACCTGCACGGCGATTCCCTGAGTCGCTGGCGCTTGTGGCGTGGCGTCCTGTATGCCGATCTCAAGTACATCGACCTGGCCGCGTGGCGCGCGTGGATCGACTATCCGGTGGATATCCGCTCCGGAACCGGCAGCGTGCGCGCGTGGCTTGGCTTTGACGGCGATCATCTTGAATACTTCACCAGCGACATAGGTCTTTCGAATGCGCAGGGCCGCCTCGGGCGCGAACTGCCGGTGCTCGAACTCGCCCGCGTCTCCGGTCGCATTGGTTTGCGCGAGATCGCCAGCGGCGGTACCGCGCTTGGCTTCGTGCGCATAGGCGAGAAGCAAGTAACCGGATTTGAGCTCAGCGGGCGACAGGTCTCCCTCACGACCAATGACGGGGTCAGCCTGGCACCGGCTGATTTTTCGATGAAGACCATCAGCGCGCGGGCTGCCAAACCGCAGGAAATCGAACTGGAGGCCAATTCGCTCGATCTTGAACCTCTGGCCAAGCTGCTGGAGCATTTGCCGATTGATGCACAGTTCCGCAAAACACTGGGCGAGTTCAACCCGCGCGGGTCAGTGTTTGATTTTCGACTTTCGTGGCGTGGCGAGTTCGAAAAGCCGGTTTCCTACAGCGCGCGTGGGCGTTTTTTCGAACTCTCGCTGGACGCGCGCGGACCAGTACCGGGCTTCGCCAGGCTCTCTGGAACTGTTGTCGCCAGTGAAAAGGGCGGCACACTGACACTCGCCAGCCGCAACGCCGTGGTGCTGTTGCCGCAATTGTTCGAAGATCCGAAGCTCGACCTCGATATGCTGACGGCGCAAGTGGGATGGTCGCATCCGAATGGCAAGCTCGAACTGCGCACCGACAACGTCGCATTTTCCAATCAGGATGCGACAGGGACTGCGCAGCTTGTGTATCGCACCGAACCCGGTACACCGGGCTACATGGAACTGAACGCCAAGCTTGCACGCGGCCAGGGCACACGGGCGCATCGCTACTTGCCCAGGCATATGAAGCTGACGCGATCCTGGGTGCAAACGGCAATCGAAAAGGGCCGCGTCGACGAGGGAATCTTTCATCTCAAGGGAAACCTGCAGGACTTTCCATTCAAGGATCCGAAACGCGGCGGTTTTCGTGTCGCCTTGAAGCTGAGCAATGCGAGTTTCCTGTACGCGACCGGATGGCCGCGCATTGACAACGTCAAAGGCGAGCTTATTTTCGATCGCAGCGCGCTGGAGTTTCGCGGCAACGCGCCGGGGAATGTCGGTCTGGCCAAGCTGGGGCGCGTCGAGGCGCGTATTCCCGACCTTGACGCGGCGCGCCTCGTCGTCGACGTACACGGCGTGGCCGAGGGGCCAACCCAGGCGTTTCTGCAATTCATTGACGAAAGCCCGCTCGATCGCATGTTCGACGGCTATACCGATACCATCCGTGCCACTGGAGCAGGCCGGCTCAACCTCAGTATTTCGCTGCCATTGGATGAGGTCGAGAAGATACGTGTGAGCGGGCAATACCAGCTCAACAACAACGACGTGAAGGTCGATGCGGACCTGCCCTTGCTTGCCAGGACCAGTGGTGTTGTCGCATTTACCGAAACCGGGGTCAGTTTGCGCAATGTGCGTGGCGACGCGCTCGGCGGGCAATTCAACCTCACCGGAGCCAGTCGTGGCGACGGCAGCATTGCATTGACAGCAAGCGGCAATCTGACCGTACCCGGGCTGCGCAGCTGGTTCAACGACCCCCTGCTGGCATCAATGTCAGGCGGTACAAGCTGGCGGGCGGCGATCAACGTGCGCAAGAAAACCGGTGACTTGACCGTCGAGTCGAATCTCGCGGGCATCGCCATCGACCTGCCGGCGCCGTTTGGGAAAGTGGCGGCCGACGCCTGGCCGCTGCGTTTGGCCAAGACCGCCTTGGTGGGCACGCGCAACGAGGATGAGCTTTCGATCAGTGTCGGACGGGTTTTGAGTGCACGCGTGCAGCGGCGCTTCGAGGCCGGAGAGATGCGTTTCGCGCGTGGCGCCTTGGCGGTGAGCGACGCGTTGCCGGCATTGCCGCGTGCCGGGCTGGCCTTGAATGTCACGGCGAACAGCATCGACGTGGAGCAGATCAAGGCCAGGCTGTTCGATAGCCGCTTGCCCGGCCCGTTGTCGCCCGGGCGGCCGGCAGCCAATATGGCGTCGCCGGGCTTGGCTGCCTTCATGCCGCTGCAGGCCAACATCAAGACAGAGGTGCTGGATTTATTCGGCAAGCGCTTCACGCAGGTAAGGCTCGGTGTCTCGCAGGAAGGAAGCGCCTGGTCCGCGATCCTGGCGTCGCAGGAAGCCAATGGCAACCTGACGTTTCAACCCGGGAGCGGGCGTGACAATGGCCGCTTTGGCGCACGCCTGAAAAACCTGTTCATACCCGCCAATCTGGCGCGCCAGGAGCCGCGCGACGACACCCCGATGGATCGCATCGCCCAGGAGATGCCGGCGGTCGATATCGTGATTGACACCTTCGACGTGGGCGAGAAAAAACTTGGAAAGCTCGAACTGGTGGCCATCAACGCAAGCAACGAATGGCGCATTCAGCGATTGAATCTGGCCAACGCCGACGGCGTGTTGGCGGGTTCCGGCGCATGGCGCGCGCGGCGCGCCGGCGAACCCCGGCGCAGGCTGGCGCTCGATTTCACACTCGAGGCATATGATGCCGGCAAGCTGCTGGATCGCCTGGGCTTTCAGGGGACGGTGCGCAACGCCAGCGGCAGGCTTGAAGGCAACGTGGCCTGGGAAGGCTCACCACTTGCCATCGACTATCCGAGCCTGAGCGGAAATATCGCGCTGCGGGTCGAGAAAGGGCAGTTTCTTAAGGCCGATCCCGGTGTCGGAAAGTTGCTGGGCATCATGAGTCTGCAGGCATTGCCGCGCCGTCTGGCGCTTGATTTTCGGGATGTCTTTTCCGAGGGCTTTGCTTTTGATCTGGTATCGGCTTCGAGCAAGATCGAGCGCGGTGTTTTGTCGACGACGGATTTCAAGATGACCGGGGTCACCGCGGCGGTACTGATGAACGGTGAAGTCGACCTGGTCAAAGAGACACAGGGTTTGCGGGTGGTGGTGTTGCCTGACCTTTCCGGCGGCATGGGCTCGGTAGTTACTGCCCTGCTGGGCAATCCGATTCTGGGGCTGGCCACCTATTTGGCGCAACGGATTCTCAAGGATCCGCTGTCACGGGCGTTTTCGTTCGAGTATGTGATCAGCGGTACATGGGCGGACCCGAAAACCGTGCGCATCCAGAACACACAGGTAGGTCAGGTCGGCGCGGGAGGCGAGCAGGGTGGCGCTCAACCGCCGGCGATCCCGCCGCACCCCGCGCCGCCACGCGCGAGCGGAGAAGAAGGCAAGTGACAAGTCGAAAATTCAGAGTAGCCGGCATTCAGATGGTGTCAACGCCGGTGGTGGCGGACAACCTTGTGGTCGCCGCCGAACTGATCGCGCGTGCGGCAGGCGAAGGTGCGCAACTGCTTGCATTGCCGGAATATTTTTGCATTCTTGGCCGCAAGGAAACCGACAAGGTCGATGCGCGCGAGCGATTCGTGCCAGGGCGCAATGGAGGGCCGGTCCAGGCATGGCTGGCAGAGATGGCTGCACGTCACAACATCTGGCTTGTGGGCGGAACCTTGCCGATTGACTGTGGTTCGAACAGCCGCATTCTCAATACCTGCCTGGTGTATGACAACCGCGGCGCGCTGGCCGCGCGTTACGACAAGATTCACCTGTTTGGTTTCAAGCGGGTGCACGATGATGGTGTGGTTGAGCAATTCGATGAAGCGCGCACTATCGTGCACGGCGACAACGCGCCAGTGGCGATGGACTCACCTTTCGGCAGATTGGGGCTATCAGTCTGCTACGATCTCAGGTTTCCGGAACTGTATCGCGCGCTGGGGCACTGCGATCTGATACTGGTGCCGTCCGCGTTCACCGCGACCACCGGACGCGCACATTGGGAGACGCTGCTGCGCGCCCGCGCGATCGAAAACCTGGCCTACGTGCTGGCGCCCGCGCAGGGCGGCCTGCACCTGAACGGACGGCGCACCCACGGCCACTCAATGCTGATCGATCCGTGGGGTGAGATCAAGGCTGAACTGGTGGATGGAGCCGGCGTGGTCACGGGCGAAATCGATCTCGATCACGTGGCGGCGTGCCGTGACAGCCTGCCGGCGCTGGCACATCGCACTTTGTGAAGCGTGGGTCCGGAGTTCGTGCCGTTTGGCTCCATCTGCAAACACACGTCGGCCGAAGCTAGGATAATGGCCAAGTCAACCACATGTTTCCTTCTGGAGCCACCCCGTGAAAGCAGTTTCACCTGACATTGCACACTTGGCCAACGCGCGTTCGGTACTTTTGACGCCCTACGGACTGGACGAATCGAACCTCACGCAGGTATTGGGCTCGATGTTTTCGCGCCGCATCGACTACGCCGACCTCTACTTCCAGTACGCGCGTTCGGAGGGCTGGAGCCTCGAGGAAGGTATTGTCAAGTCGGGCAGCTTCAATATCGAGCAAGGCGTGGGTGTGCGGGCGATCAGCGGCGACAAGACCGCGTTTGCCTATTCCGACGATATTTCCCTGAAGGCCTTGCAGGACGCGGCAAATGCCACCTCCGCGATCGGACGTCAAGGCCAGTCCAGAAGTGTGAAGTCCGCAGCCGGTGCCGCGCGACGACTGTATGCGGCCGCCGATCCCCTGGTGTCGCTGGATGCCGATGTCAAGGTGCGGCTGCTGGAGCGGATCGAGAAGATGGCGCGCGGCCTGGATGCGCGCGTGACCCAGGTCATGGCTTCGTTGGGCGGCACCTACGAAGTGGTGCTGGTCGCGCGCAGCGATGGCGTGCTGGCGGCCGATGTGCGACCCCTGGTGCGGCTTTCGATCACCGTGATCGCCGAAGAAAACGGCCACCGCGAGTCCGGCGGCGCCGGCGGTGGCGGGCGCTTCGACTACGCCTATTTCAATGATGAGGTCCTGCTTGACTACGCCAAGCAGGCGGTGCATGCGGCACTCACCAATCTGAAGGCGCAGGCGGCGCCGGCCGGAACCATGAACGTAGTGCTCGGTAATGGTTGGCCCGGAATCCTGCTGCACGAGGCGATCGGCCATGGGCTGGAAGGCGATTTCAACCGCAAGGGATCCTCGGCATTTTCCGGGCGGGTCGGCGAGCGGGTGGCGGCACGCGGCGTGACAGTTGTCGATGACGGCACCATCACCGATCGCCGCGGGTCGCTCAATATCGATGATGAGGGCAATCGCACACAGTGCACCACCTTGATCGAAGACGGCATTCTCAAGGGCTACATGCAGGATGCGCTCAATGCACGCCTGATGAAGGTCAAGCCGACCGGCAACGGCCGTCGTGAATCATTCGCGCACGTGCCGATGCCGCGCATGACCAATACCTACATGCTAAACGGCGATCGGGAACCCGAAGAGATCATCCGTTCGGTGAAAAAAGGCCTGTATGCCAGAAACTTCGGCGGTGGCCAGGTCGATATCACCAGCGGCAAGTTCGTTTTTTCAGCGTCCGAAGCCTATCTCATCGAGGATGGACGCGTGACCCGTCCGGTCAAGGGCGCCACCATCATCGGCAACGGGCCGGATGCACTCAGGCGAGTGAAAATGATCGGCAATGACATGAAGCTCGACAGCGGTGTAGGTACCTGCGGCAAGGACGGTCAGAGTGTGCCGGTTGGCGTCGGCCAGCCGACGCTCAGGATCGATGGCCTCACTGTGGGCGGAACCGGCTGAGATTTGCCGCATGTGTTCCGGAAGGGCATCGCTTGCAGCTGTCTTAACCGGACAAAGCGTGGTTCGGCAGAAGCCTCCGCAGAAGGCCCGCGCGTTTCGCGTCACGCCCGACATGTCGCCGGAGCAGGCGATGCGCGGCATCGTGCGAACGGCATACCAGCATTTGCGCGCCAACCAGACCGGTGTTCTGGAAAGCGAGAATCCCGAATACGTGCACCAGATGCGAGTGGCCGTACGGCGTCTGCGATCGGCGCTGCGCATGTTTCCCCAAACTACGGCGGACGATCTGCGATCCCGCCACGGCGCAGCGCTGCGGACGCTGGCACGCGCACTTGGCACTGTTCGCGATCTTGACGTCTTCGGCCAGACCGCCCTGTCGGCGCTGCGCGACCTGTCGCGCCCGCAGGCGCGTGCGGTGCGTGCCGCCATAGCCAGTCGGGCCGGTTCGGCGCGCGCGAGCGCGCGGGAGTATCTGCAAACTCCGGATTACGAGCGCCTGACTGCACGACTCGCCCTTTGGCTGGCGGCAGAGCCGCCCGACGCACGTGGCGAAGGGCTGATGCAGTTGGCGCGGCGCCAACTTGCCCGGCTGCACAAACGTGTAGCGCGCGGCGCCGCGCGCCGCGATGCACTGGACGATGCGGGTCGCCACCGCTTGCGCGTCCAGGTCAAGCGCGCCCGCTACGCCGCCGAATTTTTTTCCGGACTGTACGCGCGCGATGCGGTGCGACCGTATGCGGCGGCGTTGTCCGAATTGCAGGATTGTCTGGGAAGTTTGACCGACATCAACATGGCAAGGGGGCTTTTGCGCGACTTTGAGCTTGGCGAGGAAATCGAGCGGCGCCTGCTTGGCGCATGGGCGGCGCGCGCAACCGATGCTGCGCTGTCCCTTGAGAGCGGTTTTCTGGCCGCGACCTGCTGTGCGGGTTTCTGGAAACGTCACCATAGACGGAGAACACATGTTTGAATCGGCTGAAGTAGGGCACAGCATATCGAGGGAAGACTATCGAGCGCGCGAACCGAAACTGCGTGAAGCGCTGCTGAAGGCGCAATACGACCTTCTGGGGAATGCGAAGTTTCCGGTAGTCATCATCATTGGCGGCGTGGACGGTGCCGGCAAGGGCGAAACGGTCAACCTGCTCAATGAATGGATGGATCCGCGCCACATAGTCACCCGCGCCTTTGGGGAAATGTCGGATGAAGAGGCCGAGCGGCCGCCGATGTGGCGCTTCTGGCGCGCCCTGCCGCCGAAGGGACGCATTGGCATACTTTTCGGTTCCTGGTACACCGCTCCGATCGTCAATCGCGTCATCGGCAAGACCAAGGCGCCTGCCCTGATGCAGTCTGTTGAAGAGATCAAGCACTTCGAACAGATGTTGGCGGCCGAAGGCGTGCTGATCCTGAAGTTCTGGTTCCACCTTTCCAGGGATGAGCAGAAAAAGCGACTCAGGGCGCTGGAGAAAGATCCAAAAACACGCTGGCGGGTGACCGATACCGACTGGCAGCGTTTCAAGATCTACGACCGGTTTCGCGAAATCTCCGAGCATACGTTGCGCGAAACGTCGACCGGCGAGGCGCCTTGGTTCATTGTCGAGGGCACCGATCCAAACTATCGCTATCTGACTGTCGGCACCCTGCTGCTCGAGGCGCTGAACAAGCGCCTGGCCGACAAGAACGGCCAGGCATCGTCGTTCAAGCCCGCGCCGCTGGAGCCGGTGCTGGACAATCACAATGTGCTCAACGCGCTCAATTACAAGCAGGCGCTGACGCACAAGGAATATGAGCGGCAGCTGGAAAAGTACCAGGGACGACTCAACCTGCTTACCCGCGATCCGCGTTTTCGCGGCAAATCCCTGATCGCGGTGTTCGAGGGCCAGGACGCGGCCGGGAAAGGCAGCAGCATCCGGCGCATCACCGGTGCCCTGGATGCCCGGCATTACCAGGTGATCCCGATTGCCTCGCCTACCGAGGAGGAGCGTGCGCAACCATACATGTGGCGCTTCTGGCGACATCTACCGCGCAAGGGGCGGGTCACGATCTTTGACCGCTCGTGGTACGGTCGTGTGCTGGTCGAGCGGGTCGAGAAGTTTTGCTCGGAATACGACTGGATGCGCGGATATCACGAAATCAACGATTTCGAGGAGCAACTGGTACGCAGCGATGTGATTCTGGTGAAGTTCTGGGTGGCGATCACCAAGGAGGAGCAGCTCAAACGCTTCCGCGAGCGCCAGAAAATCGCATTCAAGCAGTTCAAGATCACTGAGGAGGACTGGCGCAATCGCAAGAAGTGGGGCGACTACGAGCGCGCTGTATGCGATCTGGTCGAACGCACCAGTACCGAGATTGCGCCATGGAACCTGATTCCAGCCAACGACAAATTGTTCGCGCGAATCGAAATGCTGAAGACGCTGTGCGATCGAATTGAACGGGCACTGTGAAGGCCTCAATATAGTTGTCTGCACGCAACAGGCGCTTGCCTGGGCGGCGCGATGGCTGTAGAGTTGATGCTCTCATGGAATTTCGGTCGAAAGTTTTTTCATGGCACACCGCCCTTTCTTCTACTTTTATTTTTGGAACTACCTCAGCCCCGGCGGAGTGAGTAGAGAAGATGCGTTTTAGCCACTGAAACACTGAAGAATTCTCGAAAAACCGCCGGTTGTATCCGGCGGTTTTTTTTTGGTCCGACTCATGCATCAACAGGAGAAAAACATGCCCAACAGCGCTCCCACTCCATATCGCGACAGCGTCAGCGACCGTACCTCCCGCACCGATGACGAACGCATCAAGAGCATCATGCCGCTGCCGCCGCCCGAACACCTGATCAAATTTTTCCCGATTCAGGGCACGCCGGCCGAAGAGCTGATTGCCGGCACACGGCGGCGCATCCAGAGCATCATCCACGGGCGCGATGACCGGCTTCTGGTGATCGTCGGGCCGTGTTCGATTCACGATCCGGCGGCGGCTGTCGACTATGCCAAAAAGCTCAAGGCGGAGCGCGACCACCATGCCGGCGAGCTTGAAGTGGTGATGCGCGTGTACTTCGAGAAGCCGCGCACCACGGTCGGCTGGAAAGGCTTGATCAACGATCCCTACCTGGACGAGAGTTACCGTATCAACGAGGGCTTGCGTATCGCCCGCGACCTTTTGGTGCGCATCAACAAAGAGGGCGTACCGGCCGCTTCCGAATTTCTCGACGTCATCTCGCCGCAGTACATCGGCGACTTGATCTCGTGGGGCGCGATCGGTGCGCGCACCACCGAATCGCAGGTGCATCGCGAACTGGCCTCGGGGTTGTCGGCCCCGATTGGTTTCAAGAACGGCACCGACGGCAACATCAGGATTGCAATTGACGCCATTCTGGCAGCGCGGCGCGGGCACCACTTTCTCTCGGTGCACAAGAACGGCCAGGTGGCGACAGTGGAAACCAAGGGCAACAAGGATTGCCACGTGATCCTGCGCGGCGGCAAGACGCCAAACTACGACGCGGCAAGTGTCGCGGCCGCATGCGTGGAACTAGAGGCAAACAAGCTGCCGTGTCGGCTGATGATCGATTTCTCGCACGCCAACAGCGAAAAGCGCCACGAAAGGCAGCTTGATGTGGCGCGAGATGTCGGCGCACAGATCGCAGGCGGGGGCGATTGCGTTTTCGGCGTCATGGTTGAATCGCACCTGAAAGCCGGCAACCAGAAATTCAGCGCTGGCCGCGACAATCCTGCAGCCCTTGAGTATGGCAAGAGCATCACCGATGCCTGTTTGGGGTGGGATGACAGTACCGAAGTTCTGAAAATCCTGGCAGGCGCGGTCAAGGCCCGTCGTGGCAGGTAAGCTGTCGCGTCGCCCACAATGGGCGTCCGCCATCGCCGGCCTGTGACAGGTTCGAAATTTGTATGCCGGTGGCTAGAGGTTGAGGCACAATTCGTCGATCCATGGCCTCTGATCCCTTGTTTCCCACTTTTCGCGCGCTTGGCGACGCCACACCGTTCGCCGCGCAGATTCGTGCTGTCGTCGGGCACAACGCCTTGTTCGATGACTTCAGCGAAGCCGACTTGCGTCAACTCGGGCCCTTCATGCGGGTCTTCGTGGCCCCGCCTGGCGGGGTGATCATCCGCGAAGGCGATGCTGGCGATTTCATGCTGTTCGTGATCGACGGTCTGGTCGACATCACAAAAACCGATCGACGCGGAGAAGTCAAGCGCATCGCCGTCGTCAAGGGCGGCCAGGCGCTGGGGGAGATGTCGATGATAGACGGCGAGGCCCGCTTTGCCTCGTGTACCGCCATCGAGGACACGACCTACGCCTACCTGTCGCGGCCGTCGTTGCAGAACCTGATTGTCAGCGAATCGCGTCTGGCTGCAAAGATACTCATGAAGCTGGTGTTCATGCTGTCGCAGCGGCTGCGTCAAACCAGTTCAAAACTCGTCAACTTCATCGAGAAGTGACGTGAGCGTTGAGGCCGGCTACCAAAACATGTGGCAGTCACCCTGATACATGACCGGGCCGGTCGGGGTCCCGGTCTGCGAGCCGCCCATCGGCTCCATGCTGACCGCCATCTTTTTGAAACCGGCGACCGAAGCGTCGGCCATCGCGGGTAACTTCATCATGTCGCTGCCGTTTTTCTTGATCAATCCCAGGGATTTGGGCTGGCCGGCTGAATCCAGGCCCCACAACTCCAGGCTGGCGTCTTTCGGCATGCTGTCGCCTTCGTACTTGACCCATAGCTCGTCGGAATTGCGGCCGACATAGAGCATCAGCATGGTCTTGCCCTCACGGTCTTTGAGCGTGGCTACATACGAGGGCTGCCATGGGTTGGCGCCGTCGGAGACGCGCATGGGCTTTTCCACGGTGCGCTCGACGATCTGGACACGCTCCACGATCTGTGGCGGACGTAGTCCGATAAACACCGCGAGCATGGCGGCGACGCCGGACGCCGCCAGCCCGAAGGAGCGCCAGAAAGCCAGGCTGTCCCAAAACCGGGTTTGCGCGGCGGTCGCGGCGGGCTTCGGTGCGATCAGCGCTGCAACGCGCTCCCATACGCGATGCGGCGGTGGCACCGCCGCGACCGCCGCCGCCAGCGGATTGAGGCGAGCTTCCCATTCGGCAACGGTGCGCCTAAGCGCTGCGTCGTCGGCCAGCCAGCCGGCAAACCTGCGTCGTGCACCGCCGTGGAGCGTGCCAAGCACAT